>JAQBPP010000020.1 GCA_028287455.1 Bacilli bacterium
CGATTGCTTTGGATGGCGGCGGATCCACGACCATGATTTATCAAAATCAACTGCTCCTTAAGCCAGCAACCGATACGGATGTGGGTATGCGGTATCTGCCTAATGCGTTTATCGTTGTTCCTCACTAACATAAAAATAGCGGGAAGCCATGAGCTCCCCGCTACTTTTTATTATTTAGTTACCAGGCACGCGAACAGCACGGGATTTTCTAGTAAACAGCCGGTACTCCCGCTGCAGCCCCTCCATACCCATATCCGGGAACTAACAGGAAGAACAGCACAAAGATGATTAAGAAGACAACAGCCCATTGAGTATATCCGCCAAATACTCCGTACATGGAAATCACCTCGAGCGATAAGATTGACTTACGCTCTTACTTTATGTGCGAATGACATGATTCGGCAGGGATAAATACCCGGTTTCCTGATAAATGGGCGCTACCCCAGTCGTTTTCCCCCAGCTGGCTTGGTTAAACGATTCATGATGGCTAGCCCGATGCCTTCAGTGGGATACGTTTCCGCGTAGATCCGCTGCGCGCCTAGCTTGTCAAATTCGCGCAGTGCGGGATAAAGGCCTTGTGCAATAGTGTCCAATTGATCACGTCTACCACAGGCAAGGATCACATCCGCTTCGTACAACCCGGCGGTTTCAGCGGTTGCCAGTACGCCCACTTTGAATCCTTTGGCTTGATCTTGCCGGACCAGCTGCTTAATCGTCTCTACTTCTGCCTGCCCGTGCCCAACTAGATAAAGTTCTCCGTTTGGTGCATAATGCGCATATTTCATACCAGGCGCTTTGGGGCCATCCTGATTGGAAACTCCGCCGCCTGCCATGATGTTCACCCCAAGCACGGCGCTGATCTGTTCCGCCGTAACCGCCCCCGGCCTTAATAAAGCGGGAGGAGATACAGTTAAATCGAGCACACTAGACTCCACCCCAACTTTACAAAACCCTCCATCAATCACCCCAGCAATTCTTCCCTGTAAATCCTCCAGCACATGGCCTGCTGATGTAGGACTCGGCTTGCCGGAACGGTTTGCACTTGGCGCTGCAAGCGGCACGCCGCACATTTTTATTAATTCAATTGCAATCGGATGCGCAGGAAAACGCACAGCCACCGTTTGCAATCCTCCTGTTGTTTCCAAAGGGACTCCAGGTTGTTTTGGCAGAATCAAGGTTAACGGGCCTGGCCAAAATTCGTCGATTAACTTCACGGCTTCATCCGGTACTTCACTTGCGACCAAACTTAACTGCTCTCTGCTGCAGATGTGGATAATTAACGGGTTATCCCCAGGGCGGCCCTTCGCTTGGAAGATTTTATTCACAGCCTGTGCATCCAGCGCATTCGCTCCCAATCCATAGACGGTTTCCGTTGGAAACGCGACCGTTTCGCCGCTGCGTATGAGCTCAGATGCCTGCTGCAAGCCAGTTTCCGTTGATGGTATCACCCTGGTGGACCCGCTGGATAGGTGTTTGTTCATCTGTTGCAACCCCCCATGAGTGGAACATTCGTTTCCCTTTTCCACACAACCCACAACCACCTGTGTATAACTTTTGCAGCTATCCACAGTTCATTTGGAAAAGCGGGAAATCTGTTGATAACTTATGTAAACTGTGTATAAACTTTGGACAATCTGTGATTAAATGCGATGCAAGAACGTTAAGATTTGGTCTAACAGTGCAAAGTGTAAGGCAAATGTTACTTTGCCTGCAGCGGTGTCCACAGTGGCATGTCCAATTGTTTTGCCGCTGGAGTTAGTGGTAGTAGCTGTTTTATGTTCCGCCATATCTCTGGGAGAGGCATCTCCATGCGCCAAATCCACAAAACACAGCGGTGGAAACAGCACGCACCACCAATTTTGGCCCGCTCCTGCACCGATTACAATACGAAGCGCCTCATAGTTGCCGGCTGGGTATACTTGATCTCCGTAAACTTTGGTTGGAAATGGCACCTGCCCTAAGTCGGTATGCACAGGGTAAGCACTTCCTTTGCTAGTGAGAACGTCAGCCGCAATATGATTAAACTCTTCCAGATTGGACTGTAACACTTGTCTCGCCGCATCAGGCGACGCTTGACCCTGCAGCTTTTGTCCAACCGCCTGGATAATTTGATCGCGAACTTCAACTTTCAACTGCTGATCGACAGGTGAATCGCTGTTGGCAATAATGCGTAAACGAATTGCATCTGCAGGGATCACCCCATCTGCAGCCGCAGCTGCAGATACAGCAATGGGAGCATTTTCCTTATTGTTCTCACTCCACATCTGAAAAATGGCTGCAAGCCCTAACAAGCAGGCTGTAACAACCAGGATCGCCCGTGCGTTTAGTATCCGTTTCATCACCTTGCTACCTCCCGACCACTCTATCAATTCCCTCTCATAGAGTTTGGTCAGAAGTTGCTAGATTTAAACGCTTCTATAAGTTAAAAAATTATTTTGCATACCCGAGCACAACACGATCAATGCCAGCCAAATCAGGTTCAACAGCTACATTTGTAAACAGACCGCTTTGCGCAAGCAAGTCTGCCACCTGATTTGCCTGATGGATACCTACTTCAAATGCCACCAACCGCGGCTGGTCTGAACGCATCACCGCAGGCAATACTTCCACCAGCGTGCGATACATATCGAGTCCTTCCACTCCTCCATCGAGCGCAAGGTGCGGCTCAAAATCCGTCACTTCCGACTGCAGGCCGGCAATGTCCCCGGTCGGAATATAGGGTGGATTCGAGACCACCAGCTGAACTGGCCCGATCTGTGCTTGCCTGATGGGCTGGAGCAGATCACCTTGCCAAAAGTGCACCGATGCCTGCAACCTGCGCGCATTGAGCCTGGCCACTTCCAGGGCCTGCGGGGATAAATCGACTGCATGCATTTCCACATCCGGCCGCTCCAGAGCCAAAGTAATTGCAATGGCCCCTGAACCAGTGCCGATATCTACCGCTCTGATTTCGCTTCCTGCTTCTGATGTAGGCCAGATCTCGCGCATACACTTTAAACACGATTCGATCAGAATTTCAGTCTCTGGCCGGGGAATGAGAACCCCTTTATCGACGTGGAAAAGTCGGCCATAGAACTCTTGACCACCCAGGATATACTGCAGCGGTTCCCGCTGAGCCCGGCGCAGGGCGAAACTTTCGAACTCCGCAATCTGCGGCCCTGAGGCGCTGAGCTGCGCCCACCTGGTGTGCAATTCAGCAAACAATTTGGCTCTGTCCCACTGCAAGGCAAACATGAGCAGCACTTCTGCCTGCGCGCGCGCATCTGCCACTCCATGCGCATCTAAAAAAAGAGAAGCCTGCAGGATGGCTTCTCTCACTGTAGTACAAGGGTCCAAGTGGAATCGACTAACTTTATTCATCGTCTCCCCCTGCTGACAGTTGCTCCGAACGTGTCGCTGTAATCAACGAGTTGATCACGTCATCCAGATCGCCGTCGAGAACCATATCCAGTTTATGCAGCGTCAAACCAATTCTATGGTCAGTGATGCGGGACTGTGGATAATTGTAAGTGCGGATTCGCTCGGAACGGTCGCCAGTACCCACCTGGCTTTTGCGGTCTTCTGCCACCTCAGCGTGCTGCTCTTCCCGGGCTTTAGCAAAGAGTCTTGCCCGCAGCACCTTCATTGCCTTATCCTTGTTTTTCAGCTGTGATTTCTCGTCCTGACACTGCACCATTAGACCTGTCGGAATGTGCACAATCCGTATCGCGGATTTCGTTGTATTCACTGACTGACCTCCTGCACCTGAAGAACAGAACGTATCGATGCGCAGATCCTTGTCATCAATATGAACTTCCACATCTTCTACCTCCGGCAAAACTGCCACTGTCGCCATGGAGGTGTGAATCCGGCCGCCCGATTCAGTAGTCGGGACACGCTGCACCCGGTGGCCACCCGATTCAAATTTCAACTTGGAATAGGCCCCTTTGCCCATCACGTTAAACGTGATTTCCTTAAATCCGCCAAGGTCCGTTTCCGTAGCGTCAATCATTTCAGTTTTCCAGCCTTGACGCTCCGCAAAACGCGAGTACATCCGGTAAAGAACACCTGCAAACAAAGCGGCTTCTTCTCCCCCGACTGCTCCGCGAACTTCAACAATCACGTTTTTCTCGTCGTTGGGATCTTTGGGCAGCAGCAGAACAGTTAACTTCGATTGCAGGTCCTGTGCTTTGTCAGAGAGCTCATCGATTTCCAGTTTCACCAGTTCTCTCATGTCATCATCCAGTTTTTCCTGGATCATTTGTTTGGCATCCTCTAAGCCGTTCACCACTTGTCTATATTCTCGGAACACTTGAACTGTTTCTTCCAGGTCGGATTGTTCTTTGGCATAGGTTCTCAGCTTCTGCGGATCATTTATGATATCCGGGTCACAAAGATACTCGGTTAACTTCAAATAACGGTCTTCAATTGCTTGCAGCCGGTCTATCATATACATCCCCCTCTATTAAACCCATCTATTCAAAACGGCTTACAGAACCGCTTTCACCGAAGCGATTGCCACTTCGATTTGGTGGTCATCCGGCTCATTCGTGGTCAAGCGCTGCATCCAAAACCCTGGTGCAACCAGAATCGACAGCAGCCGGTTGGAATGAGAGCCTGAATAACGGATAAATTCATAGGAAAATCCTGCAATCACAGGCATTAGCACAATCCGAGTCACGATTTTACCGATCATCGACAAACTTCCGCCTGAAAAAAATGAAAATACAATAATCGAAATTAAAACCACAAACATGAGGAAACTGGTGCCGCAGCGTTTATGCAGCAGCGATTGCGGCCGAACGTTGTCTACCGTTAATTCCAGCCCCGCTTCATGACAATTAATCGTTTTATGCTCTGCGCCATGATATTGAAAAACGCGGTGAATGTCGTTCATCCTGCGAATCAAAACCAGATAACCAATAAAAAAAGCTAACCGTAATACACCTTCTACACATGCAAAAGCAAGTGAACTATTAGTCGTCCACTTGGCCAGATAAACAGGGCCGAGCACAAACACGAGGATCGCAAACAGAAACGACATCAAGAGAGATGAGGCGATCGCCCCTTTGGACATTTGTTCATCTTGTTCGCCACCTGATAGATTCGCACTGGTGGTAAGCGCCTGAATTCCAATAATTGTAGAATCTATTAAAACGTATGCCCCGCGGATCAAAGGCCATTTCAGGAAACGATATTTGTCCGACAGCGGCACTCGATGTTCACTCTTCACGGTTATGTCATTGGCTGGCGTGCGCACCGCAATCGCGAACCGATTCCCGCCGCGCATCATCACACCTTCTACTACCGCTTGCCCTCCCAACACTGACTGTGCACCCAATCGTTGATCACCCTTTAATGACAGAATTCCTGCTTCCCACTATTATATCACAAGAAAAAAGAGGCTCAGCCCTCCTTTTGAAAGGAAAAGTGGAATTTAACCTGCCTATGCGACAATATGGCAATGTCTGCAGCGAGCTTCATAGCTCTCAGCTGCTCCCACTAGAATCAACGGTTCGTTTACAGACGCTGGCTTTCCTTCAATGAGCCGTTGTGTGCGGCTAGCCGGATTTCCGCACTTCACACAAATCGCCTGCAGTTTGTCTACATACTCAGCAGTCGCCATCAAAGACGGCGTAGGCCCAAAAGGCATGCCGCGAAAGTCCTGATCAAGCCCTGCGACAATGACCCGTTTGCCTTGACCTGCCCATACTTGTGCCAAACCGACCAAGTCTTGATCAAAAAATTGGACTTCATCTATTGCAATAACTTCTGTGTCTTCTTTTAACTCATCGAGCAGATGGGCAATCCCTGTGACAGCGATCGCCTCCACCTGTTCACCGCTGTGAGACGCCACTGCGGACAAATTGTAGCGATTGTCGATTGCTGGCTTAAATACTTGTATTTTCAGCTTGGCAATTTGCGCGCGTTTCACCCTACGGATCAATTCTTCACTTTTGCCGCTGAACATGCAGCCGCAAATCACTTCCAGCCAACCTGCCTGTTTCATCCAAAACACAATTGTTCGCTCCAGTTGTTATCGTAAAAGGAGCCAGACGAGTGATCGCCAGGCCCCTTTGTGACAGTCAGATTAAAGTTTGTACTTCTTCTTGAACCGATCTACACGGCCACCAACATCGATAAACTTCTGCTGGCCAGTGAAGAACGGATGGCATTTCGAGCAAACTTCCACCTTGAGATTCGGGCGTACCGAACCTGTCTCAAACTGATTTCCACAAGCACAAGTTACTGTTGTAAGTGCGTACTTCGGGTGAATGGCTTCTTTCATTACTTTCACCTTCTTTCTGACCATAGATGTCGCCATGGTCTGTGATACTCGGACCCAAGAATTATAGCATCTAATGGTTGGTTTTGCAATCCACAATGGCTTCCAAAAAAACAACAAATAGTTAGCATATTAACGATATTTGAAGCAAGAGCCAGCCATTCGATGTACAAGGATAAAAATGGCCATCCATTTAGTTTGTGTATTTACTATCAGTCACTTAATATAAAGGTGCAAGCTACTAAAACCCAATTCGAAAGGAGAAAAACGAAATGGCTGCTGCAACTGTAACAAAAGGAAAGATTGAAATCGGATTTGAGGATTTCCCTGATTTTGGACCGGCCCGCCGATCTGTCGATGACGAGCCAACACTGACTGTCCAATAATCAAACTTCCAACAGGAGACACTTGGCAGAGTGTCTCCTGCCTCATTTTACAGCGGATAGGCACATTCGTCGAGTCCCCGTGTCAACCTAAAACACGCGAGCTTATATCTTCAGGGGTATGCGAGTAAGATCCGATCTGCGTACCTGGGCATTCCGATTGAAGAATCTCCATCATCGTTTTCATTCCCACGACATCCCCCTTCTGTGCCGGAACTTGGCTCAGATAGAGTTCAGGGTCAATATTCAAGTTCCTCAGTTGAATCAGACGCACACCATTATCATTAATGAAATCAACCATTGCTTCGATTTCCTCTTCACGATCTGTCACACCCGGGAAGATCAGATAATTAATCGACGTGATTACCCCATGGTCGGAAGCGAATTTCGTCGACTCCGCAACATCTTCCACAGTATAAGCTCTTGGTCTGTAATACGCATTGTAATGCTCAGGAATTGCAGATACGATCGAAACCCTCATCAAATCCAGGCCTGCCCGTACAATCTCTCGAATCATTGGAGTAAGACCGGCATTTGTATTGATATTGATATAACCGGACTCTATCACTGCTCGGGTACGGCGGATCGCCTCAGCAATATCCAGGCCGCGCGTGGAAGGCTCACCTTCACACCCCTGTCCAAAGGAGATAATCGCGTCAGGTCCACCCGTCTGCAAATGATGAATCATCACTTCAGTCATTTCTTCGACTGTCGGCCTGAAATTCATTCTGACCTGTGGAGATGGAAAAGGAGAATCTTCCGGCTGCTCGGAGATACAGCCAACACACCCTGCGTTGCACGTCGACGACACAGGCAAAGCGCCTTCCCATCGCCCGAGAAACGTATTTTTAGAAGTAAGACAGCCATATTCCAGTGAACAAGTGGACAGATGCTGATAAATACGATTGGAGGGATATCTGGAAATTAAGCGTTCCACAGGCTGCTGCATTGCTGGATACAAGTCGGGATTAAAACGGTTTACATCCGCCTCAGTAGATGCAGCAGCAATATAAAATTTGCCCTTGTCCCAAACTACTGCGGTATACCCCATCAAAGGCAGTGGCCCGTTGCCGGCAGATTTTATATAGCCAGGCAGCAATAAACGGGTATATCCCTGCGGAGCGAGTGCCCCTACCGCTGTGTACTTATCAGACAGTGTCACTTTGCCGCCTGTTTCTTTATCCAATCCAACCGCCTGAGTACCCGGCAGACTTACAAGCGCCGCTCCGTCAGGCAATGGGATCAATTCCTCTGACAAAATTTCAGTCAAAAACATTCCGCTTCGACCGAGCGGCAGCAAATCGCTATCATCAAATATGCGCCCTGCCCGGTCTGCGTAGACTAGATGCATAAACAATCACTCTTTCTAAACTTCTGCAGCAGACGACGGGAGCAAGTGTAATTTCTCGTCCGTCACTTACTGGCAGAAAGTTGTTTTGCTTCCTTCACACCTTCTAAAGTAGCCAGGAATTCCTTATTTCCTTTGGTTTCTCGCAACTTCTTGAGGAAAAACTCCGTAAAATCCGGCGAATCGGACATCGTTTTACGCAGTGCCCATATTTTATCCAACTCTTCGGGTGCGATGAGCAATTCCTCACGTCTGGTACCGGACCTTCTGATATCAAGCGCAGGGAAAATCCGCCGCTCAGCTAATTTGCGATCCAATTGCAGCTCCATATTGCCTGTTCCTTTAAACTCTTCATAAATCACATCATCCATCCTGGATCCTGTCTCTACAAGAGCTGTTGCCAAGATCGTCAGTGACCCGCCTTCTTCAATGTTGCGTGCGGCGCCAAAGAATCGTTTCGGCCGATGAAAAGCAGCCGGATCAATACCGCCAGACAACGTACGTCCACTTGGAGGAATCACCAGGTTATAGGCACGCGCCAGTCGAGTAATTGAATCCATCAGGATTACTACATCACGCCCATGTTCCACTAGACGCATTGCGCGTTCCAGCACCAATTCGGCGACCTTGATATGGTTTTCTGGCACCTCATCAAATGTGGAGGCTACCACTTCTCCTTTTACCGAACGCTGCATATCCGTGACTTCTTCTGGCCTTTCATCAATCAGCAGTACGAATAATTCTATTTCGGGATAATTCGTTGCAACGGAATTGGCAATCTCTTTAAGGAGGAGGGTTTTACCTGCTTTCGGAGGAGCGACGATCAAACCGCGTTGTCCCATGCCTACCGGACTCAGAAGATCAATAATTCGTGTTGACAACTTCTCAGGCTCTGTTTCCATAACCATTTTCTTTGTGGGAAACAGAGGGGTTAAAGCCGGGAAGTGAACACGCTCAGCAGCTACTTCTGGAGAAACACTGTTAACTGCTTCAACTTGCAGCAACCCGAAGTACCGTTCATTTTCCTTCGGGGGACGAACTTTACCGGATACTCGGTCTCCAGTCCGCAAATCAAACCTTCGAATCTGTGAAGCTGCAACATATATATCTTCGGTTGAGGGCAAGTAGCCAATCGGTCTTAAAAACCCATAGCCATCTTGCATAATTTCAAGGACACCTTCGGCAAACATGTATCCTTCTGTCTCAGCCTGCGCTCGTAGAATCGAGAAAACTAATTCCCTTTTCTTCAATGTTCCATAATAAGGAATCTGGAATTGCTTGGCCTGTTTATACAACTCTTTTAAATTCATTGCTTCAAGTTCGGCAATGTGCAAATCTTCTCACCTACAATCAAATATTAATAAATCTCTGTTGCTAATATAAAACAAATCCTAGTATACCATGATTACCAGGGCTATCCTATCTTATGCACAGTCATCCTCATTTTATAAAACTTTTTCTTACGGAGACTCCAAAAAACGGTTTGAAGTCTCCAGCAGGATTTGACTGCTGACAGAGCGAAGTCCCAACTGCACAACCAAGCTAATCACAGCAGATAATGCTGCAAAGGGGTCCGAATTTTTTGCCAGGCCGTTTGAAATTGCAACTGTTATCGTTAGTTCTCACTGCTGCCATGACATTCTCAATTGTATGCTTGTTCATTGGTCCAAACATTGTGTTTCAGCACTTGCAGGGTTCGGCGTCACGCTGGGCAACATCGATCCATTCGAATATCCCTGTCCGCGGAATACTGCCCGCAGGTTCACTGCTCCCAGAGCCCACATCAACGCCTCAGACACCCCAATATACGATTGATGCTGTATTAACACCCGCCAGCCATCTGATTACTGGGCATGAGGTCTGTCAAATCCCGGATCTTCCCGATCAAGAGCTGCACTTCTATTTATTTTCTGCATCTACACTGACAAATCCTATCCAAATCCAAGATGTTCAAATGAATTTACATAGTGTACCGTTCCGAGTTGCAAATGGGGAGTTAATTATACCCAATCTAAAAAAGGGGAATCCAATCAGTCTGGATATCACTTTTAGCACTTCGGTTCCTGCAGCCCCCACTCGCTTGGGTGAATTTAGCGGAGTATGGTCGCTCGATTATTGGTACCCTATTCTTGCAGTCCGCAGCGATAACAAATGGATAGGGCGCCCTGTCCCGCAAAACTTCGGCGATCCATTTTTGATGGACCTTGCCTCCTATACAATTCACTTCCGTGCACCAGCAGGCGTGCACTGGTATGCCTCAGCAGTTCCGAACGAGACGAAATCACTTGCTTCGGGGGAAAATCTTACGACTTGGGGGCCTAGCTTGCTGCGCAATTTTGCATTGTTTGGCTCATCATCATTCCAGGAGCGAACCTTTCAACTTAATCCGGAAACCTCAGTTCAAGTGGTCGGGCAAGAGAAGAGCGACATCGACCAACTGTTTAACCTCACACAGCAAACGACTCACTTTTATCAAACAGCGTTTGGTGCACTCACAACCAAAGTGATAACCGTAATTGTGATGCCAAGCCAAACAGTCTACGCACATGAATATCCCAATTTGGCCCTGCTTTCTCGGGATACTTTATCCTGGCCCACTTCTTCTCATTGGATCACTCACGAAATAGCGCATGCCTGGTGGTTTACTGAAGTGGGGACTTATAAAGCTCTGCACCCTTGGCTGGATGAAGGTTTGGCTGAGTATTCCTCACTGCTCGCGGAAGAAGCAATAGATGGGAAACCCGCCTATCAATCAACTATCAAACAGGACTGGACGCTCTTCTCGACATCAAAGTCCTATTCGCCTCATTCAAGCGGAGCACCAATAGAGGCCGGCGGGTTAACAATGGACACCCCTTACTCCTCGTTTTCCGATGATGCAACTTATTACCAGATCGAGTACTTAAGGGCACTGCTAATGTATGCGGATTTGCGTCAGTCGATGGGGGACACCGCATTTTTCGCCTTTTTAAAGGATTTCTACAATAAAAACCAGCAGAAAACTGCGACTCCGGAAAGTTTGATGCAAGCGATGCATGACGTGTCCCCAGCAAATGAACAACTATTGAAAATGTGGATTGAGACCCCAAACGCGGTTTTAATTGATACAGTCACAAGCAGATTTCAGTAAGCACTGGTTTCAGTCCTCATTAGCTGCGTTCTTATAGACTGCCTGCTGCTCACCCCATAAAAAATCACGGTGACTCCAACTAATTCAGCCAGCGGCAGCAATGCTTCCAAACCCAAATGGCTCAAGGACCCGGCTAATGATAACACGATTGCACCAATCCCCACGAATAAAGGAGTGAATCTTTTTGTTTTCCACCAGGATAGGATGGGCAGCAGAATCAGCAGAATTCCACCAATCCCGTCAAGTATGGGGGCAAATACAATCCTTGGAATCGACTCCGACGCAAAACCCGCTCCCGCCACTGTGCCAGTCGCCGCCTGCAGATGATCGATCAGGAGAGGTTCTCGCAGCACATAAATTAAAAATAATGCAAGTGCGATTAGACTGATTCCAGCAAATGCAGCTGCAATTCGTTTCGAAAACGTCATAAACACCTGTCCAACTGCCATTACCGCAACCAGGGATATCGCACTAAAGTAATACATGCGATAACCATCTGCAGTCCAGCCGTAAACAGGCGCATAGAATTCTTCAAAACTGCTTACTGCATAAAGAAACATGGAAATCGCCCACCAAAGTTGATAAACTTTATGCTTCTGGGCATACTGAACAACCAGTTGAACAGCAAAAACAAATGAGACAACACTGGCCAATGCGGCGAAAATTGGCGCTAAATGAATGGATGACATCGCCGGCCTCCCCGTAAACCGCTCCGCGCTGACTAACGCTTATTCCAATCGGCCAGGAACCGTTCGATGCCCTGATCCGTTAAAGGATGCTTCATGATTTTTTCAATCACACCCAAGGGACAGGTTGCGATATGGGCACCATTTAATGCTGCTTCCGTCACGTGGACCGGATGGCGGATTGATGCTGCTATAATCTCAGTATCAATATCATGAATGGCAAAGATGTCCGAAATCGTCTTAACCAATTCAATGCCGTTCATGGAGATATCATCCAAACGGCCTACAAACGGTGAAACAAAAGAGGCGCCAGCTCTTGCAGCCAGCAGGGCCTGGTTGGCTGTAAAAATAAGTGTAACATTTGTTTTAATACCTTTGGAAGCGAAAATTTTAACTGCTTTCAAACCTTCTGCCGTAAGCGGAACTTTAATTACAATATTTGGATGAAGCGCAGCAAGAGGCAAGCCCTCTTCGACCATTCCTTTCGCATCTAGCGCAACTACCTCCGCAGAGATCGGTCCATCCACAATTTCAATAATTTGCTTGAGCACTTGGACAAAATCGCGGCCCTCTTTGGCAATCAGGCTTGGGTTGGTTGTCACCCCTGAAATGACGCCCAGATCATTGGCCATTCGTATTTCTTCGATATTTGCTGTATCAATAAAAAACTTCAATTCATCCTACCTCCATCGAAAGAACTGTACTTCTTGAGAATATACCCGATTCACTTCAATTCAATTCGCAGACGCCAAACGTTATGCACGGCCGCTGGAGCCAAACTCGCGCATCTTGCTTTGGACAGTTGCTTTAATTGCGTCTCTTGCAGGACCTAAATATTTGCGCGGATCATATTCATTGGGTTTGGCCGCCAATACTTCACGTACTACCCTCGCACTGGCCATTTGATTTTCAGTGTTCACATTGATTTTTGCAGTCCCAAGAGAGATCGCACGCTTGATATCGTGAGTTGGAATCCCTGTCCCACCATGTAAAACAAGTGGTACGCCTGTAAGTTTCATAACTTCTTCCATGCGGTCGAATCCTAGTTTCGGCTCCCCTTTATAAGGTCCATGAACTGAACCCAGCGCTGGAGCGAAACAATCTACGCCAGTCTCCCTCACCAGACGGTCGCATTCAGCTGGAATTGCATACATGGCGTCAGCATCATCCACGCTTAAATCATCTTCCTGACCACCGATCCGTCCCAGCTCCGCTTCCACGGACACCCCATGGATATGCGCCAGTTCGACCACCTTTTTGGTGATGGCAATATTTTCTTCGAGCGGGTGATGAGAACCGTCGATCATGACCGATGTAAAACCAGCCAGAATTGCTTGCGCACATTTCTCGAATGTGGAACCATGGTCCAGATGAATGGCTGCTGGCACTGTAATTTTGTATTCTTCCATCAGCGCTTTTACGATGGCGGTCACTACCTTGAAACCGCCCATATATCGACCGGCACCTTCACTTACGCCTAAAATCACCGGTGAATTCTCCGCTTGTGCCGCTTCCAGAATCGCCTGTGTAAACTCCAGATTGTTCACATTAAATTGACCAACTGCATACTTTCCTGATGCTGCTTGCTGAAGCATTTCTGTCATGGACACCAGTGGCATTCAAATAGCCCTCCCTGAACTCTGCTCATGATAAACAGTTCATTATAGTTTACCACGAAACGTTATATTCACCAAAAAATTTAAGCCAGTTGCTCATTCACCGCCATACGCAGTTCATCAATATCAAACGGTTTGGTGAAATGTGTCAATGCCCCTAAAGCCATTGCCTCCTGAATTAAATCCAGTTCTCCATACGCAGTCATCATAATGACCTTGGTTTTAGGCTCAATCTGACGAATATGCCGTAAAATCTCAAGCCCGTCCATTCCGGGAATTTTCATATCAAGCAGCACTAAATCAGGCTGTTCGTTTGCCACGATGTCTAAAGCGGTTGGACCATTTGGCGCCTCAAAAATTTTAATTCCTTCACTTTCTAACACTTCATGCAATAAAACGCGAATTCCGTATTGATCATCTACAATCAAGACCTTATGCTGCATCCTGCAACTCCCTTTCTTCCCGCTCAGATAAAGTTGGATCGGCTATGTTAAAATGCCATTTTTGCCGAAACCAAAAAGGGCGCAAACAAATGTGCGATGTGCCCTTTCGTGTTATTTTGTTATTTCCACATTTTACTAACGAATTCCTTTTACCTGTTTTGATTCTCCAAAGCTGCCCTGATAAATTCGCGGAAAAGCGCCTGTGCCCGATTCGGACGTGAAATGAATTCAGGATGAAACTGGCATGCTACAAACCAGGGATGATCGTTCAATTCGACAATTTCCACCAGACGTCCGTCAGGAGATGTGCCGGAAATTACCAACCCAGCGCTCCGTAAATTTTCCCTGTACTGGTTATTAAACTCATACCGGTGACGATGCCGCTCATACACCAATTCCTTGCCATAAGCGTGAAATGACCTTGTTTCAGGCTCTAACGTACAAGGATAAAGACCCAGGCGCATCGTGCCGCCTTTGTCTTCGATTTCCTTCTGCTCAGGCAGCAAATCAATGACAGGATAAAGTGTTGAAGGATTAATTTCGGAGGAATTGGCATCTTTGTACCCCAGCACATGACGCGCATATTCGATCACCGCAATCTGCATGCCCAAACAAATGCCGAAAAAAGGGATCTTGTTCTCGCGTGCAAACTTGACAGTCTGAATTTTGCCTTCAATGCCGCGGTCGCCGAAACCGCCCGGCACCAAAATCCCGTCAGCGCCTTTAAGCAGTGATTCTACGTTATCAGCTGTAACATCTTCTGAATGAATCCAATCAATTTCAATATTTGCATCATTTTCGAATCCCGCATGAAAAAGTGCTTCCGCCACAGAAATATAAGCATCACGCAGCGCAACATACTTTCCTACCAGCGCAATGCGAACCACCTGTTTTAAATGCTTGACCCGATGCGCAAGCTGAGTCCATTCTGTCATATCCGCTTCAGGTAAAGTTAAACCAAGATGGTTCACCACAAATTGATCCAACCCTTGTTCTTGAAACATCAACGGCAGATCATAGAGTGACTCCGCATCTCTGGACTCGATCACAGCCTCTATGTCAATATCGCAGAACAGCGCGATTTTTTTCTTCACATCCATCGGCAGGAAACGCTCCGTACGACACACAATCATATTGGGAGAAATCCCAATGGAACGCAGTTCCTTAACAGAGTGCTGCGTCGGTTTCGTTTTAATCTCCCCTGCCTTGCCGAGATAAGGTACCAATGTCACATGGATATAAAATACATGCTCGCGGCCGACATCGCTTTTCATCTGACGAATGGCTTCTAAAAACGGAAGACTTTCGATATCCCCCACTGTTCCGCCAATCTCCGTAATGACTACATCAGGTGAGTTATCCCTGCCTGTCCGATGGATTCTATCTATAATTTCATTTGTGATGTGTGGAATTACCTGTACAGTTCCTCCCAAATAATCCCCGCGGCGTTCCTTCTTTATCACACTGGAATAAACTTTTCCCGTTGTCACATTATTGTTTTTTGATAAATTGATATCAATAAATCGTTCGTAATGGCCCAGGTCCAAATCGGTTTCGGCGCCGTCATCAGTTACAAATACTTCACCATGCTGATAGGGACTCATTGTACCCGGATCAACATTTATATAAGGGTCAAACTTTTGAATGGTTACAGCCAAGCCTCGATTTTTCAGCAGTCGTCCTAAGGAAGCCGCCACTATTCCCTTGCCCAAACCAGAAACTACCCCGCCAGTAACAAAAATATAATTAGTCATGATTTTGCGCCCTCCCTATTGTAAGTGTAACCACACAAAAAAACCCGATGCAAAGTCAGGAAATCTCCTGCTTCAATCGGGGGAATGGAAAGATGCAACTAGCATATTTATTGCCCATGTCTCATCCTACAGAGTTACTATTGGTCTGTCAAGCTTATCCAGATGATCAGACGTGTCCATCCTTATCTTTCTCAAGATCTTCCTCATCATCATCTTCGTCATCGTCTTCTTCCTCGTCCGGATCGACTTCTTCCTCGTCCGCGAGCACTTCATCCAGGTCATCGTCACCCAGAAGCGCCTCTTCCTCTGTGTCATCTGTCAGCTCGAGGTCAGCAACAACTTCTTCCTCCGGCTCTTCATCATCGTCTTCATTATTTTTGTCACGACCGAACAAATAAATTCCGTCTTCCTCTTCGACTTCCAGCGTTTCTTCTTCTTCTTCCTCTTCAAATACATCTTCTTCTTCTTCATCTTCCCAATCAATCTCTTTGCGCACAAATTTCTTGGCGCCGGTCGATTTCTCAGATGTTTTTTCAGTCGGATACCAGCGTTTTAATCCCCAAACGTTGTTGCCAATGCATAAGAATCGGCCGTCCATGTTGATTTCTGTATACAAACGGGCAATAACTCCATTGACTTCCTCTGCTGACATCCCCCGCAAACGGGCGATCTCATTCATGATATCTCGATAGTAATGAGGTTTATTCGTTGCCCTCAAAAGTTCTAAAGCTAAGTCAACCAGAGACATGTCTCTTATTTGTTCTTCCGAAAGACGCAAAGCGTTTTCTGCCATGGCGAAAATTCCTCCTACTTCAGGGGGTATGTATGTTATCTAACAGTGTATTATAACACGATGCCCGAATAAATTCCAAGTTAAACTAGCTTTGATTCAACTAAGCATGAAATGCCGCCATTTCCGGAGTGCATCCTGTGCTGCCGCATAAGGGGAACCACTGCCAGATTGCAAACTGGCAAGCAGGGACTGTCCCTCTGCAGTTCCGGAAAGAAAGGGTCCCAGCCATCCTTTCAGCTGTTCAACAGCGATCGCCATAACTTCACAAGAGGTTCGACTTTGACGTCTGTCAGTCAGCCTCCCGCTCGTCTGCAGGAAAACACGATGCGCTTCCACTTCAGTCCAGGCAGCTTCGACTGTGGAAGAATCTGCAACTGTGGTTTTAACCACTTTTGGGCGGTACTCGAAATCGTGTATCAAATCGAGTAAGGTGTTCACCTCATGCACCGTTTTATCGCTGCCTGGCAGATCCGCTTTGTTAATGATAAAGAGGTCTGCAATTTCCATCACACCTGCTTTAAGCGCTTGAATTTGATCGCCTGCGCCCGGATTCAAAACGAGTGCAATCGTATCGGCAATCGTCATTATGTCAATTTCGGATTGACCTACGCCAACCGTTTCTACAAAAATATATTCACATCCGTAGACGTCAAGTACATGAACTATCTCTCGCGTGGCCCTGGCCACTCCCCCAAGCGCACCCCGCGTGCTCATCGACCTGATGAACACCTGTGGATCTGTGGCATGATGATTCAGGCGCAGTCGGTCTCCCAGCAGTGCACCCCCAGTAAAAGGGGAGGAAGGATCAACGGCTACGACTCCCACTCGCTTCCCCTGAGCCCGAAGCACAGACACAAACGCATCGGTTAAAGACGATTTGCCTGAACCTGGGCTGCCCGTGATGCCGATTACATAAGCGGTACCCGTCAACGGAAACAAGTCAGACAGAATTCTCCTGCCCTCTTCCGTCCCGTTTTCGATCCAGGTCATCGCGCGCGCCGCAGCGCGTTTGTCACCATTTGTAATTTTCACAGCTGCTGGATGCAATGCCTCATGCCTCTCTTCTGCAAGGTCAGGTTCAATTGAAATTGGGCTTCCGTTTTTCTAAAAACGCGGTCATTCCCTCGCGTTGATCAGGCGAGCCGAATGAAAGACTAAACAATTCGGTTTCATAAAGCAGTGCCCGGTCCAGATCCATCGATATGCCTTCATCGACTGCCTGTTTGCACAAAGCAATTGAATAAGCGCTCTTGGCACTGATCTGTTTGGCGATCCGCCTGGCTGTCGGCATTAACTCTGCAGGCTCTGTCACGCGATTGACCAGACCGATTGCAAAGGCGCGCTGGGCATCGATGCGATCGCCGGTAAACAGCAACTCTTTTGCAGCGCCTATTCCTACAAGCCGAGTTAATCGCTGCGTGCCGCCGAAGCCAGGGATAATGCCAAGGTTCACTTCCGGCTGCCCAAATTGAGCGGTATCCGCCGCAATGCGAATATCGCAGCACAACGCGAGTTCACAGCCTCCTCCAAGCGCATATCCCTGGACGGCGGCAATCGATGGCTTTGGCAGCCGCTGCAGCTTCGTAAAGGTGCGCGACCCCTTTTGCGCAAACGTTCTGGCCTGCAGCACATCCATCTTCTGCATCTGTGCAATATCTGCTCCCGCCACAAATGCGCGTTCACCTGAACCAGTCAGGATCAACACGTGAATTGACGTATTTTGTGCGGCATCATCCAGAATTCGGTCTAATTCATCGATGACCTGAACGTTTAACGCATTAAGCACTTGGGGTCGATTCACTGCAATTGTTAATACCCCATCTTCCAGGGTGTACAACCAATGCTCCAATTCAGTCGACATACGTTTGGTGCTCCTCCTGTCTAGCTGACCGATTGTGCCAACAATTCCACTACATCAAAAGTGGGCATCGTATCTTCCACGCCCTTCTGCTTGGTGCCGTCGATCATCATCGTCATGCAGAACGGGCAGGCGGTGCCGATCGCCTGACACCCTGTGTCCATGGCCTGCTCCACCCGGAACACATTGATGCGCTTGTCGCCAGTTTCTTCTTTCCACATCGAACCGCCGCCTGCGCCGCAGCACATTCCGCGCTCCCGATTGCGCTCCATCTCTACCACTCTGAGACCGGGAATTTGCGACAAGATGTAGCGCGGCGCAGAGAATATCCCGTTGTAGCGGCCTAAGTAACAGGAATCGTGATAGGTCATTGTAATGTCTACCTTCCTGGTTGGCTTAAGCTGCCCAGTCTCCACCAACTGTGCCAGCAATTCTGTCGCGTGATACACTTCCGCCTCGAAGCCGAACTGAGAATATTCATTTTTAATCGTATTATAGGCATGTGGATCGGTTGTCACAATTTTTTTGATGCCATAACGGTGAAATTGCTCAATATTCGACTTGGCCAGCTCCTGGAACAGCAATTCATTGCCCAGTCTGCGTGCGGCGTCCCCATCGCTTTCCTCCAGTGTTCCGAGGATTGCGAAGCTGATGCCCGCCTCATTCAACAATTTTACAAACGCCTGGGCGATTTTTTGATTGCGTGGATCGAAGGAAACGGCGGATCCCACGTAATACAGGTATTCGACGTCACCATCCGCCTGTTCCATTGTGCGCACTGGCAATTCTTTGGCCCAGTCCGCCCGCTCTGAGCGGCTTTGCCCCCATTCATTGGAGTGACGCTCCAAATTGTTGAACGCGCGTTTCATTTCACTGGACGATTTCCCGTCTGTCATGACAAGATAACGGCGCAGATCAACGATCTTGTCAACGTGCTCATTAAACACCGGACAAGCTTCCTCGCAGGCGCGGCACGTGGTGCACGCCCAAATTTCTTCTTCCGAATAAACGTCTCCAATCAGCGCCGGCAGCTCTTGCCTTTTGCCTTCCACCTGTGCTCCTGCTGACCCGATCATGATCGGACCTGCAACGTCTGTTAAATGATCACGCATTTTTAAAATTAAATGTTTCGGAGATAACGGCTTGCCAGTTAAAGTAGCAGGACAGGAAACGTGGCAGCGGCCGCATTCCGTACAGGCATATCCATCGAGCAGCTGCTTCCAGGTAAATTGATCCATCCGGCCCACGCCGAATTCCTCAATCGACTCATCTTCCAAGTCGAGGCTGCGCAATTGCCCGTATGGACGCAGAGAACGATAGTAAGTGTTAAAAGGGGCTGCCAGCATATGCAAATGTTTCGAGCGTGGAATGAAAACTAAAAATCCTAGCAGAATTGCCAGATGCAGCCAAATGAACAGCTCCCGCAGAGCAGCTGCTATACGCCAATCAACCGAAAGAAGGCTGGCAATTCCGGAAGCCATAGGTGCTGACAGGCCGGCTGCCGCATCCCCTAACGCAATATCCAGCGACTGGGCAGCCGTATCAGTCAGGATTAATCCGGCAAGCAACGCTAAAATCACATAGGCATCAGAACTCTGATCGAGTCGCATTGGTCTGAAAAAATACCGTCTGGCCCAGGCGATTGCAACTGCCAACAGTACAAGCAGCGAAAACAGCTCGTGCAGATAGCGAAACCAACCGGAATCCCCGATCCACAGCAGGTGCCTGCCAAAAATATGAAAGCCGATAAAATCAAGTGTACCAACGGATAGAACGATGAATCCCCAAAAAATCAGAAAATGTCCGATCCCTGCGGGTTCCGCCAGCACCTTGGCCTGACCCAGCACATACTTGAAAAAGATGCCCAAGCGCCTCTTGCGCTGACCTGTGCGATCCTCCGGCTGGGCAGCGCGCAAAAAGCGTAATTTTGCATAAAAAGCCTGCCAGAACAACCATCCAGCATAACCTGACGCCGCTAAGAAAATCGCAATTCGCAATCCATACATCGCGTTCCCTCTTTTCTCTGGTCGAGATAGGGCGCTATTTGGTTGCTGCGAGCAGATCACCATATAGTTCTGAGTTTAAAAAGGGGATTAGCACCCTTACTACGCCTTGCTTCCACGAGTCCTCCCGCGAAATTATGCCCTTCGACAAATACCCGATGGCGCCCAATTTCCGCTTGGAATCTTTGTCACCTGTAATTTCATCCATTAATGGGCCGAGTTCTTCGCCCGCGAGCAATTTCTGTGTGATAAAACTGGGCAGGGCGACCGTAAACTCCCGCGTGGACCATGACTGCCCGTCGCTGTTAACCACCGCAACGCAGCCTCCCAGCCAGCCCACCCCGATCTCGTCAATATCGACGCCGCCTTCCAGGCCAAACGCCCAGTCAGCCCCTGTCTGCCGCAGCGCGGCTTCTGCCCGGTTGTGTGCCCCGCGCTTCGTTTCGTCCGCAGACATGGGCTGTTCTGATATTCCGCTTGGCACTTCGATGGCAACGATAGTTACCCCGTCGAAGATTTGCTCTACTACCCACTTGACTGCGTTCACTTTGGTAGGGTTGGTGGAGCCCACCGCCACCTGAAGGATTTGTTTCATCCGTATCCCCTCCTTGCTTGATACCGACTTACTTCGTCAAAGGCGCTTCTAAACCTTTTATTAATTTTGTGTGAAGGAAATTGACGATTTTTGTCGAAATGGGTTGGCAACAATTGTCAGAAGGCAGGCGCCTTACCCTGCTGCACATCGTACTTATCTTTCATATACTTGGACGGAGTTGATCATTTGTTGAAGCAATTGCTGGAGAGAACAGGTTTGGTTTTAAAACGAGTGCCTTGGAAGCGATTACGTTTCAAATCAAGCCGCTTTAACCAAAAACAATTTAACTTAAATTTGAAGTACCCGTCTGGCATCAGACGCAAGCTTGTGTTGACCTTTCTCGCACTTTCTTTGGTGCCTTTGCTGCTTGTTGGTTGTATATCCTATTTCATTTCCGGCTCAATCATTCAAAACAAAGCGAAACAGTTGACGCAACCTACAGTGGCATTAACCGCCCAAACGATAGATCTATTGATGCAGCATTACGATGAATTATCTATGCAGATCATCACCAACAAGGACCTGCAGGATTTAATCTCCGCTCAAGTGGATCCTAATGATGCTTATGCAAAACTGCAAACCAATACGCAGGTTAATAACTTGATCACGAATTTCACAAATGGAAATGTAGCGGATAGTCTATCCGTCTCCATCCTTGCGCAGAATGGCTTCAACTATGGAAGTCTGGCCAGCGGCCCATCGAAATGGGCTGATTTGCAAAACGAGGGTTGGATGAAAGCAACTCTTACAGCGAATGGAAAAATAGTTTGGCTCGCCCCAAGCCTGACTGACCGTAATGGTTTAACTGCTTCTCCAGGGATTTTTACTTTGACAAGAGTAATCAAGGGGTCTAACAATCTCGGTACTGCAGGCGTACTGGTGATGCAAATCCCAACTGTCAATTTACAAAGCATCAAGAATTCCAAACTCGGCGACAACGGCTTCTTGTTTCTGACAGATGCAGGCGGCAGCGTGGTATACAGTCCCTCCGATCTGATTAAAGGTGCGGATTCAGTCTCGAAACTCTCTTCTATGACTGCTGCGCTGCAGGGAAAGGTCGGGCAGTATGCCGATTCCTTCAACCACACCCAGACGTTAATTACCTATGAAACCTCCACTTATTCAGGCTGGAAAATCGTCGGTGTAGTTCCACTGCAGGAATTAACCAAAGAAACGTTCTGGATCGGCATGGCCACCGTACTCATCCTGCTTGTTAGTTTTGGGTTGTGCTTATTGATTGCCAGCCGCATTGCGAACTCGTTCGCCTCGCCGATCCAATTACTTGTAGATGCCATGAAAAAGGTGGCCACTGGCGATTTAACTGCAGCAGTTGTGATCAACAGGGAAGATGAAATCGGTTTGCTCTCGACTGAATTTACCAAAATGGTCAAAGGCATCGAGTCGTTGATCGAACAAGTGAGAACTACCGCTTTGCTCGTGGCAACCGAAACGAAAACGATGGTTGAATCCCTCGGGACCTCTTTGGCAGCTTCGCAAGAGGTGGCTTCCGCAGTTGAGAATATTGCGCAAGGGGCCGGGGAACAAGCCGCGGAAGTGGACAACGGCAGCCGGGTCACCGCATCGATCGTGGAGAAAGTGCAGCATGCAGTTGAAGCAACCCAGGGTATGAAACAAGTCACTCTGCAAGTACAGGAATTGAGTGTCAATGGTGAAACTCAAATTTCCGGTCTCGTAACGTCTACCGACAAGGCGCAGCAGCAGATCAATAAAATCAGCGAGGTGATGGAATCCCTGGTCACCAGTGTGAAGGACATCGATCAGATCGTGGCCAGCATTTCATCCATTGCCGAACAAACGAATTTGCTGTCGTTAAACGCAGCCATCGAAGCGGCACGCGCCGGCGTACACGGGAACGGATTTCGGGTCGTTGCAGATGAAGTGCGCAAATTGGCAGATCAAGCGAAAACATCCACTCAGGGCATTCGAAAAATCACGCAGCAAATTAATGAACGCACTACGCAAGTTTCAGCAAACATGCAGGCAACCAATGAGGTATTTCACCAACAGTCTGTCTCAGTGAACAAGACTGAACAGGTGTTTCAAACCATCCAGTCTTCCATGCAAGGCATGCTGGGGCAGCTCAATGAGTTCACCTTGATGATGACCGATTTGGAAGGCGCTCGCGGTGAACTGGTCGTGGCGATTTCGAAGATATCTGCTGTTGCGCAGGAAGCAGCCGCTACAACCGAAGAAGTGTCTTCGTTAACCCGTGAGCAAACGGATGCAACCGAGACGCTGCGGAGTCTAACCACCGGATTGTCTGTGCAAGCAGATGCGCTGTCCGAACAAGTCGCAAGCTTCCGTACGAACAACCAATAAGAAAACAGGCCGCCCGCATTCCGATTAGGATGCAGACGGCCTGTATTTGATATCGATCGATTTTAGTAGGGACGATATGTTGGGGTGTTGAGTTGCAATTTGGCTACACGATCGGCCACTACAACCACAGACGCAAGTGAGGCTTGATCAAGCGGCGAAAATGTATCACCACCACCACCGCCCATTATTCCTAACGCGCTGGCAATTGCAATGTCACCCACATACTGATCATTCTGATCAATATCCGTGTAAGGGTTTTTAAACCAGCTGGTTTTCGAGGCTAGTTTGGAATAGCCGATAATTCGCACTGCGAAATCAGCCAATTCTTCTCTTGTGATGATATCGTCTGGACGGAAGTTTTTCATATCCTGGTCAATCCAACCCGCCATAACAGCTGCTTCAATGTCAGACGCCTGTGAGCTGCCCGCGTACACATCAAAGAATGGTGACGAAGCACTTGCCGCTTTGGCGACAAACGGATTGTGCAGCGCCAGCACTAACAAATGGACTGCCTGGGAACGCGTCAACAACTGGTCCGGATTGACCTTGCCATTTTTCACTTCAATAATGCCGCGATCAGCGAAATCCTGCAGCTGTGTTTCTGCCCAATGCCCTTTAATATCCGTTACATTCTGGTGAGTAGGCTGGTTGCTAAACGGACTGATAAACTGTCCCGTTAGCGCATCCAGTACTTGCGGTCCGTTAGCAGGCACCTCAGGCGCATAAACCAGCCTTGGCGAGGTTGGCGGCCATGTCAATTGCCCTGTGGTCGGATCCTTGACTGGCACCAGCACGTATTGCAATGTCAAAGGGTACTGTTTCACATAGTCAGCCTGAGCTGTTTTGAGAGAGACTGCACCCGCAGGATTCGGAAAATCACTTGTTGTAACGTTTTGATTCGCATTGTAATTATCTACATTGCCAGTGGTTTGACTGACAGAGACATTTATCGATTGAAATTGAACTGGAATTCCATTTACTAACCCATTGAAGTGAATCATGTAGTCGCTCGACACAGGCATCTTGCCTGGATAATAAACTTGCTGCGAAACTGTTGAATACACGAGGTTAGCCACCCGGGTGGGAGCCACTTTGGCAACGAAAGTTTTCGCAATCTGCACGGCTTGGTCGCTGCTGATGACAGGAGCCTGACTTGTTGCGTTCGTGGATTGGGGTTGAACAGTATTCCGCCAGTAGTTGATTAACTCTCCCGTATTCGCATCGATGTTGACGCTCAGCGACTGAACCTGAGCCGATTTGTCAGCAGGCGCAGCAGAAGGGGTAAAAGTGAAGTTCCAGGTGGGATCTGCTTTGGTCGTGTCACCCGGCGAGTTATAGGAACTGTTGGTCACTGTATAGCTGTTGTCTAAATTGAGGAGTTTGCGCGCTAATGCCACCGCATCGTCCTTCGATGTCAACGGACCATTCACCAGCGGTGCACCAGGGGTTGCAGCAATGGGAGCGTAGGGAACTGCCGCTGAAATCGGATTTCCATCGTTATCCAGGAGTGCCCCCGTAGTCGCGTCGACTAACGGCAGCGATCCAATCGAGCCTGCAGGGGCGGGCGTTGAGTACACCAGATGTGAGACCGGACCGCCCGCATATTGCGGAAACTGCTGGATATACTGCAGTGACAAAGGCAACAAGGCATATTTGCTCGCTGCCGCATCTGCTGAATAAACTGCCTTTGATACAGCAGGGAACTGAGCATCTGCCAATAACCAGGAATAGGAATAATTCATCAGGTCCCCATGGCTGGAGATTGAAATGTTGAATCCGTCTGAACGGACCGGAATTCCATTTACCAGTCTGTTGAACTTAAACATAAAATTCTGGGACACGTTCGGATTCAGCCCAACAGGCTGGTTTTCCGTGCCTTGATCGATATACTGCACTTTATCCGGAGCAAGTTTTGCAATCCATGCTTGTGCAGCCGCTTTGGCTGCGTCGGCCGTAATTGGTGAACTGGAACCATCTGCTGGCAGCGGCTGGTTATAAGAACGGTAAATGGAGTAAATGCTGCCTGTAATGGCATCCACAGACGCATTCAGGTTGGTGGTGATGGTACTGTCGCCTTTGGTCCAACTGAACGTCCAGGTGACTTTATGCATATTGGGTGACGATGGAAGATTGACACTGTTGCTGCTGCTGTTGTCGTTGCTGCTGACATTTTGCAGTTTGTAAGAGTCATCGATCGATAAAGCAGTTTTGACCAGTTCGAGTGCTTGCTGCTGTGTCAGTTGAGCAACCGCTACAGCCGGTGCAGACTGGGCACTATCTGCCGAAACGGCAAGCGGCGAGAGTGTGCTAAACAGCGTAAATCCGATCGTTAAGGTAACCAACTGATGGCCCGGCTTTATGAACAAGAAAAACCCTCCTTTTGATAGTTGACTTGAATCTAACTCTTAATACTATTAATTAGACGAGTAAATTACCAAAAGGTTACAAAAAATTTAACAGATTCTGGAGTCTTTTTTTCAGCGGGCCATCAATCGCTCCAAACTGCCTCAATTTGCACGGAAACTTTGCTATGTTCGCCCGCAAAATCCAGATCGTAGCTTAAATCCAAACGGACTGTGCCTGACCGCTCGGCTCTGACCCACTGGAAACCGGTGGTCCAAACGGCCATCTGAAACTTCCCGTATGGAGTTTCATAAACGCCCGTCTTCTTCGCGCCCTGCACAAATTCCTGCCGCATGCTCATCTCGCCAGTACGCAGGAGCAGCGCTTTGTTCGGATCTACTTTCCAGACCACGGCAATGGGGCCTGTCCCCTCCCCAGCCTGCTCCTCATATCGGATAAACCAGGCATTTCCTGCGTAATTCAGGCTGCCCTCTACTTCCTGCTGCACCGTTTGAATGGCGCCAGGGTCTCTCTCCGGGATAAGCGTGGACTGAAAACGAATCACAGCTTGCCGCGTAAACATCGCCCTAGCCCTGCGTGAAACCAAGCAGCGCTTCCCGAATCGCTTTCGACGCGAGGATTTGCGTTTGCTCAGAGGGATCAATGCCCGGAGATACTTCTACTATGTCAAATCCCACAACTTGTACATCAGAGGCCGCGATCATGTGAATCGCTTTGAGCAAATCGGCAGAACTGATTCCGCCCGCTTCCACAGTACCTGTACCAGGCGCAAACGCCGGATCCACTACATCGATATCCACAGTCAAGTAAACCGGCCGTCCAGCCAGAGCAGGCAACAAGCGGGCCAGCGGATCCAACACTTCAAATGGGTGAAAGTTGGTATTTTCTTTGGCCCAATAAAACTCTTCACGCGTTCCAGATCGGATCCCCAGCTGATAAACATTCCGGGGTCCAATGAGGCCACAGATGTGCCGCATGACAGCGGCATGAGAAAAGGGTTCTCCCTCGTAATCCTCCCGCAAATCCGCATGCGCATCCAATTGAATCACAGCTAATTCCGGATACTTTGCCGACACGGCGCGGACCGGACCCAAGGTAACCAGATGTTCCCCGCCCATGCCAAAAGGCAGTTTCCCATCAGCTAATACTTTCGCCACATACTGTTCAATAACCTCAACTGATTTACCCGGATTTCCAAACGGCAGCGGCAGATCGCCAGCATCGAAAAACGAAATGGTTTCCATATGCATATCCAGGTAAGGCGAGTATTCTTCCAGTCCGATCGACACTTCCCGAATTCTGGCAGGCCCGAGCCGCGTGCCGCCTCGAAACGATACGGTCCAGTCCATCGGCATGCCGTATAAAACTGCACGCGCTTTGTCATAATCCTGTGTAGCCCCGATAAACTCGTTGCCATTATAGGCTGGGTCAAACTTCATCGGATGAAAACTCATTTAATTAAATCCTCCACGAATTTTGGCAATTGAAACACCGATTTATGAATGGAGGGTGAATAGTAGCGCGTTCCAGGCGGATCAAACAGCTTCGCCTCGTCCACTTGCAGTGGGTCATATTTTTTGGAACCCATCGTGAAGCTCCACAGCCCGGAAGGATACGTTGGGATCGATACCGTATAGTAACGGGTTACCGGGTACAATGAAGCAATGTCCCGGTGAACGCGTTTGATCAGATCTGCATTTAACCAGGGAGACTCGGTTTGCGCCACCATTATGCCATCTTCTTTGAGTGCATCATAGATTCCTTGATAGAAATCTTTGGCAAAGAGGCCTACAGCTGGACCCACAGGCTCAGTGGAATCGACCAGTATCACATCGTATTCCTGTTTGCTTTCCTGAATGTGCTTGATGCCATCAATCACTCGAACATCCACCTTCGGATCGCCAAGGCCGCTTGCGATGTCTGGCAGATACTGCTTGGACACTTCAATAACACGGCCATCAATTTCTGCCAGCACTGCTTTTTCCACAGATGGATGTTTGATTATCTCCCGGATGGCGCCACCATCCCCTCCGCCGACAACCAGCACCTTTTTCGGATTCGGATGCGTGTTTAACGCGACATGCGAAATCATCTCGTGATAGACAAACTCATCGCGGTCGGTTGTCATCACCATGCCATCGAGCACCAGCATGGTCCCCCATTCCACTGTTTCAATCAGATCGAGCGCCTGAAACTTGGATACTTCTGTATGTAACGTCTTCGAAATCTTGGCGGTGATCCCATAATTTTCAGTTTGCTTCTCTGTATACCATAATTCCACTGCTTTCATCTCCTCGCATGAACTAACATTCGATCCGTATTATACCAAACCCGGTTAACAGTCTCAATCGCTGGGACTCCACGTCTAAACTGGCCAACTACCGTCAATACTGGTGGAAGTATAAC
>JAQBPP010000047.1 GCA_028287455.1 Bacilli bacterium
GCTTGGTTTCCGGTGGTTCGATTGGAATTATCAGGATAATCGGCTGTATCTCAATGGCGAGAAAATCCATATTCATGGTTCTAACCGTCATCAGGAATACCCATGGCTTGGAGATGCTCTACCAAAATGGATGCATCAAATGGATTTACAGGATATTCGATTTAATTTAGGCTTTAATTTTATGCGAACTTGCCATTATAACCAGGATCCGGTTGTTTACGATTTGACCGATCAATATGGAATCCTGATTTGCGAAGAAGTGCCAAATATCAAAAATATCGAATTCGGCAAGGACATTCAAGAACAGCATGTTAAAGAAATGATTCGCAGAGACCGCAATCATCCCAGCATCATCATGTGGAGCATGGGTAACGAAACGAATCATGCCGCGGAACCGCGATGGGCTTATGAAGAGGATCCCACCCGAATTCTTCACTGCAGGCACTGTGCGGGTGTTGGCGAGGATTTGCCGCACACTCATCAGCAGATGCCGATGGAAAGCCTGCTGCGCTGTACGATACGCGGTTGGTACAACGCGGACGTGAAACCATTCGAACCGCCAAATCATCAGCATGCAGGCCACGATGAGTGGCAGCACGACCAGGCTTTAAGCCAAGGGGGCGAACGTCCACTGGCTGTCAATGGAAGCAAATGGATATATGCCGATCATGGCTGCGATCGCGAATATTTTAACAGCCCGCTCAAGCACGTGAATCCAAAAGGGTGGGTCGACTC
The DNA here is from genome assembly GCA_028287455.1 of Bacilli bacterium. Classification (GTDB taxonomy): domain Bacteria; phylum Bacillota; class Bacilli; order Tumebacillales; family JAQBPP01; genus JAQBPP01. The sequence goes on from JAQBPP010000047.1 coordinate 736, forward strand.
GTACCGAATGCCGAAATATTTCTATTACCTTTGGGCAGCTAACTGGTCAGAGCAACCAGTGATGTTTATTCATCCGTATGATTGGTCATCCCGTTATTTGGGCCAGAACCGCACTATTACTGTGAACAGCAATTGTGAGGAAGTAGTGCTAAAGGTGAATGGGACGATCGTCGGCCGTGAAAAACCAATCGAAGCCAATGATTATACGGTTGTTTTCAAAGATGTTCCCATTAGGCAAGGGACGATTCGCGCCGAAGGTGTAAGAAATGGCGAGCAAGTCGTGCATGAAGTGGCCATGGCTGGTGAGCCTGCAAAACTCGTGGTCAGTTGTTCGCATTCGCAAATTCCTGCGGATCGAGCTGGAATTTCTCTCATTAAGGTTGATATTGTGGATCAGCATGGTCATTACGTGTATGGTGCCACGAATGAGTTGAACTTCCAAATTTCTGGCCCCGGCAAGCTGGTTGGACCACAGCACTATGAATCTGACATTCACAAGAATGGAGAATTCGACGGTACGCTGTATATCGATACGCCTGTTGCTGTGCCGATCCGATCAACTGACAGGGTCGGCCAAATAACTTTCACAGTTACTTCAGCAGGGCTGGCACCGGCCACGATCACCATTGATTCTGTATTGCCAGAGTCAGATGAAGTTCGTGGAATCAATGAACCCACTGTATGCACTGTAGGTGTTTCTCACTTGATCACCTATACCGGTAATGAAAAAAACAAACTCCACAGCATTGACAGCGATCAACTCGAAGAATCAATCGATGACATCGATTTTCGGGGAATTGCCGAGGGGCTTTACGCAGACAGGGTGAATCGCTGGATTTGCGAAAGAAATCCGCAGATTGACACAGAAACAAATGCTTACACCGCACTCATTGATCTAATGGTAGTACAATTGATTAAAGACCAGGGCCTCACAGTGGCAGACGATTACAATTTCAACATTCAGCAGTACAACAATTGCAGTCAAATTCTTAGTTTTATTCACAGCGCAAACTGGGATTTGCACGCCAAGCAAAAAATGGAGAAACATTACATTGACTCAGTCATCACTCGAGGCGTGCAAGTGGATGTCGGCGAACAAGTGAATATTCTTGCTGCTGACAGACCGTGGCAGAAGCTGGGTATCTCTTTGGTTGAATTTGGCTGCTGCCTTGCAATTGGTTCTTTTATGCCGCAGACAGACAAAACGCAAGGCGCCAATCTTAACGCCCCAGAAAAGATTGTGAATGGAATTAAACAGTTGCTCAGCAACGGGTATCAGTTTGCAGAATTGACAGTAGGTGCGCTGATGCAGTTGTCGCGTGACGAATTTGACGAGGTGAAAAATCGAGTCCGCGATGCGAAGCTAACCGTTCCCGTGTTTAACAGCTTTATTCCAAAGGAGCTCAAGCTAACAGGACCAGAAGTTGATGTCAGACAAATTGAAAAGTATGTTGACCAGGCAATGAAACGAATTAGTGCTCTTGGTGGGCGTCAAATCATATTTGGCAGCGGTGGAGCACGATCCGTCCCTGCAGGATTTTCGATGGATCAGGCGATGAATCAAATCAAACAATTTTTACGACTCTGCGAAATGTATGCAGGGCATTACCGCATAACGGTTGCAATTGAACCGCTGAACCGCAAGGAAAGCAATATTTTGAATACTGTCGGTGAGGCACTGGAACTGGCGGATGAATTAAATCTGCCGCACATTAAGGTACTGGCAGATGCTTACCACATGAATTTGGAAAGTGAACCGTTCACTATCATGACCAAAGCGATTGACAGGAAACTGCTGTCTCACGTTCATATTTCCGAATACAACCGCAGCTTCCCTCTTGGTGAGGCAGGTTCAGAAGGTATTGATTTTCAGGCGTTCTTCAGGGAACTGCAACAAGCTGGTTATGACGGTGCGATTTCCGCCGAATGCAGTTCTACTAACTTTGAGGAAAATTGCATAAAATCAATTGGGTATGTGAAGCAAATATGGGAAACTGTTCGCTAGATCGCCGGACCAGAGACTGATTACCAACATCGTCTCATACGAAATTGAGAAGGAGTGAAATATTTTTGCAAAATCAAAATTATGAAAATCATCGAAAGTATGACCCGAGGTATCACTTTGTATTGGCACCACTGGCTTTGATTGTCTTTGTGGGGACGATCGTCTCGGTTGTTTCTTCCGTGCGTTCGGGAGAAATGATCTGGCTTTCCATCCTTAATCTACTGATAGGTATTGTTCTAGTTTTGGCGATAACCTTGATACGCGGATACCCTTTAAGAATGCAGGATCGGATTATCCGAACCGAGCAGCAGTTTAGGCATTATACCTTGACGGGGCAGCTTCTTGATCCTCGTCTCACATTGAAACAAATCACGGGGCTGCGATTTGCTAGTGATCAGGAGTTTCCCGATTTATGCAAGCGAGCCATTAAGGAGAACCTGACAGGTGAACAAATCAAACGACTGATCAAAGATTGGAACGCGGATTATAATCGAATTTAAACCACTGGGTTCAACGTTAGGCCGGATTTGTGGATTTTGAAACCGCTTCTGGCTTAACAAGTACCGGGAGCAGGAAATTGGATTGCCAAATTGCTTATCTCATTAGCGATTGATTTCAAGTCAAGTGCACTTTCTCGTTTAGCTGCTTCTATTGCGCCATCGATAAAAGAGGCCAGTCTGCGCATTTCCTGTTCTCCCATGCCTCGACTGGTAACCGCTGGCGTTCCAATCCGTAATCCAGAAGGACTAAACGGTTTTCGCGGATCAAAGGGAATGGTGTTATAGTTCGTGACTATACCTGCCTGATCCAATGCTTGAGCTGCTTTTTTCCCTATAATTCCCTTTGATGTTAAATCAATTAAGATCAGATGATTATCCGTTCCGCCACTAATTAATTCATATCCGCGTTCTGTTAACTCTTCTGCCAGCACCTGAGCATTTTTCACAACTTGCTGTGCATATAACTTAAATTCAGGTTGTGATGCTTCATGAAGACAAACAGCGATTCCAGCAGTAGTGTGATTGTGTGGGCCACCTTGTAGTCCCGGGAAAACTGCTCGATCCAGATTTTGCGACAACTCACGCGTACTCATTACAATTGCGCCTCTGGGACCGCGTAGTGTTTTATGAGTTGTAGTTGAGATAATGGGAGCGTATCCCGTGGGGCTTGGATGAACACCGCCAGCAATGAGACCTGCGATATGCGCAATATCTGCTGCCAATAATGCATCGACTTCTTTTGCAATGTCAGCAAAAGCTGCAAAATCGATTAATCTGGGTATAGCGGTTCCACCGCAAAACAATAACTTTGGGCGCTCCTTTTTGGCCATTGCACGTACTTCATCATAATCAATACGTCCCGTCACCTTATTAACACCATACTGTACACTTCGAAACCAACTCCCAGTTACAGAGACCTGCCATCCATGGGTTAAGTGGCCTCCCATTGGAAGCGACATTCCCATAACTGTATCGCCAGGTTCAAGGAACGCTGCATAGATGGCGAGATTCGCAGGTGAACCTGAGTAAGGCTGTACATTGGCATGTTCAACCGAGAAGATATCTTTTGCCCTGTTAATCGCTAATTGTTCAATCTGATCTATAATTTGTTGACCTTCATAGTAACGTTTTCCCGGATACCCTTCAGAGTATTTGTTGGTCAGTATTGAACCTGTTGCTGCCAAGACTGCTTGTGAAACATGATTTTCTGAAGGGATTAGTGAAAGTTTGCTTTGCTGACGAGCTTCCTCCTTTTTTAGCAGATCTGATAACAGTGGATCTTTTTGACTAAGGGTGATGTCAGGAATTAATGGAAAACGACTGTGCACAATTAATCTCCCCTTTCTCATTGAAACGCAAAAAGGCCAAGAGATAGTAGAATCTCTTCGCCCAGGCGTACGGCATCGCATTTGCAGCTTCATCATGGTTATCCATGTTACGCCAGTTACTGCAAAGGTTTAAATTATAGGAAGATTATAGCAGAAGTTTTCTTATTGTTTCAACATAGGTTTCATATATTGAAGCATGTCTTGATCAAAAATCTGAACACCTGCAGAGTTGAGATGGTCTTCATCCTTGAAATTTTTATCGACAAAAAGTTGGTTCTGTTCGTTAATCAGGTTGTAGTCAATGTACTTGACACCATTTTGGTCTGCAATCTGCTGATAGTGATCATGGATGTTCTGATAATTGTTTGACAAGAATTTCATCGTGCTTGGCGGCAGCGGCGAGGTCACCAGCAGGAGCGGAATATTTTTTTGTTTGCAAAGGGTAATGATTTTCTGAATATAGGCCAATTTTTTCGGATCCCAATCAGGAGTTTTGTCCTGGTAGACTTTTAATCGGTTGGTTTGTGTCAGCTGTTTTTGACTGGCCACACCATCGTTTACAACGAATCCTTTTCCTTTATACAATTCACCAGTGGAAGTTCGGGTTGGCTGGACAAAGGGGATTGGTTTTCCCGACAGTTGATCCTTGATTTCTGTCCATCTGCGAGTTGAATTAGTTTTTATTAGTTTCGTGTTTTTATAGTTGTCCTTGTCCCGGATTGTGCGGAACACTGCCTTCAGGTAATCTTGCGGCTGGAAATCATTGATGAGACAATCCAGTTTATTCCAGGATGGCCTGATGTAGTCAAATACATAGCTGGCTGACAGAAAGTAGGAAGCATTTAAAGAGTTAGTTACCGTCCCTTCTGACAGAGGGAAGAACAATTCAAACACTACTTCTTTTGGATGATCGTACTGGAGCACTTCATTTAAGACATAATAACTGTCGATTGGATTTTGGTCAGAGTGGCCGAAATTAAAACTGTTGACGCCAAGCAGCCGGTCGAAATAAAAGGGATCAAAGCTCCGATACGCATGTGACGATCCGAGAAAAACGACATCAATGTTCTTATTCATGCGATAAAATTCTTCCCACCTGAGACGTGGATGAAAATTGCTTTTGAATCTGCCTGGGTCCAGCAAAGCAGCAATTTGTGCTTCCAGCAGGAAGAAAATGACAATAAAAGAAATCGCTTTCAAAACTCTCTTGCCAATAACAGTTGTTTTCGACTGCACTTTTGGTGCTAATTTAGAACTGGAAATAAATGAATGAAGTCTTGTAAGCAACGTTATACACTCCTAACACGAAAGTTGCAAAGAGCACCACATAGTAACAAACCCAGCGCACAATGAGCGGGAGCCGGATATGCAGTTGTGCTTTTTCCTTTTGTTCCTGAAATAAGTCGAAGATAAAGAGAATTACGATTAAAGCGAAGTTTAAGATAAGCTCTTCTTTCGGGGCCACTTTGTACAGATTAGTCAGGTTCCCAAACGTATTGAATTGCATCATGCGATTTATAATGACAAGCGCCTGCGACAGCGATGCAGCTCGGAAAAAAATCCAGGCAAAGCAGATGAACACAAACGTCAGCATCATTTGCAATAGTTGGTGCAGCACAGGAACCCGATTTAAACAGAGCAGCTTAACCAATCGGCTGCGGATCTGAACTGTTAACACGGACAGAATCAAGTAAAGTCCGTTTAATGCTCCCCAAATCAAATACGTCCAATTTGCACCGTGCCATATTCCACTGACTACAAACGTTACCATTAAATTGAACATCAGGCGTGATTTGACAACACGATTACCGCCTAATGGGATATATAAATAATCCTTAAACCAGGTGGATAAAGAAATGTGCCAACGTCGCCAAAACTCAGAAATGGAGCGAGAAAAATAAGGTTGCCTGAAATTCTGCATCAGCGTAAATCCCATCACATTTGCAGCTCCAATTGCTATATCCGTGTAACCAGAGAAATCGCAGTAGATTTGGATGGCAAAAAACAGGGTGGCAAAAGCCAGCACTATACCCGGATAATTCTGGGGATGCCCGTACACTTCACTGACAAACAGGGACACTCGGTCGGCGATGACCATTTTTTTAAACAGTCCCCAAATCATAAGCTTAAGACCTGCCACCACCCGGTCATAATCAAAATGCTGTTTCGTGTAGAATTGCTGCAGCAAATTTTTCGAACGCTCAATAGGCCCTGCGACAAGTTGAGGATAAAACATCACAAACAACGCAAAAATGCCGAAGTGCCGCTCTGCCTTCTGAGCACCACGGTTGACGTCAATCAAGTAGCCGAGACTTTGAAAAGTATGAAACGATAGCCCAATCGGGAGAATCAAGGATAAATTCGCAAGACTGTAATTCCAATGCAGCCATCTGGCTAATTGCGCCAGATTGTCATTAAAGAAATTAAAATATTTGAAAATAAACAGGGTTCCAATATTGGCGGCGATGCCTGCCAGCAAAACAGCTTGTTTCCTGGGGCCAGACAGCCTTTCGATACTTACACCGCACACGTAGTTCACCACAATGGCTGCACCTAAAATAAGTATGTATCGGGGCACAAACGCCATATAAAAATAACAACTGGCACTAAGCAGAAGCATCCAGCGCACTTTGTGAGGGAGAAGGAAATAGAGCGTTGTCACTACCAGAAAGAACACAAGAAATGGCAGCGTATTAAACAGCATGGATCAGTCTCCTAACCCAGGATTTCATTAGATTGATGCAGGGCTATGTCTGAATAGTTGGAGCGGAACATGAGGGTTCAAGGAATTGATTTCCGGGAAGTCAGATGTTACAATAACAGGTGGTGCACTCAATTTAGTAATTTAATTATTATTATCCATAATAATTCTACTACTAAGGAGTGGTTCTTGTCAATCTTTTTTATTCGATCATGGGGGCGACATTGATGAGTATTTCTGAACAAGATTGGGCTGAAGAAGAGCAGCGGGTAGTTCATGTGACTCAGGGAATTAGTGAACGTATTGAACAGATCGAAGAAGAAGTTGGTGAGGTTAAACAGGACGTCGTCAACATCCGCAAACATTTTTGGGACGATGTCACTGTCAATCTGAGTACACCGGAAGACGCTGCAGACACTTATTCCAGCATGAAACAGCAGGTTGAAGTGTTAGCCCAGCGAGAACACAACTATCGCCACAACGCTGAACTGCTTAATAAGTTAACCCGGTTGGTTAAGTCGCCCTACTTCGGTCGGATTGATTTTGAGGAAGAAAGAGAAGAACTGGAACAAATTTACCTGGGCATTTCTTCTTTTCAGGATAAAGAAGGCAACTTCTTAGTTTATGACTGGCGTGCTCCTGTGTCCAGCTTATATTATGATTATCCTCCAGGACCCGTGGTTTATGAGAGTCCAGGCGGTGAAATTAGAGGGACGATGCATCTGAAGCGGCAGTACGTCATCCACGATGCCAAAATTAGTCTTATGTTCGATACTGGCGTGACAATTGGCGATGAGCTATTGCAGCAAGCACTCAGCAGAAATGCGGATGCACAAATGCGAAGTATTGTGGCGACGATCCAACATGAACAAAATCGGATTATTCGCAATGACCGCAGCAGAATGCTAATCGTGCAAGGCTCAGCGGGCAGTGGGAAAACATCAGCCGCACTGCAGCGAGTCGCTTATTTACTTTATAAATATCGGGATACTTTGGCAGCTGATCAAATGGTGCTGTTTTCACCAAATCCGCTGTTCAACAGCTATGTTTCGACTGTGCTTCCGGAACTCGGAGAGCAAAACATGCAGCAAACTACGTTTCAGGACTATTTGGCTCATCGATTGGGAAAGAAGTTTGATTTGGAGGACCCTTTTACTCAAATCGAGTTCACTCTTACTTTTGCAGAAAGTGAAGATTATCAGGCTCGCATCAGCGGGATTCGTTATAAGTCTTCTGTCGGCTATATGAATGCTATCCACGCTTATAAAGATTTACTTTTACAAGAAGGGATGATCTTTAAATCCATTCGTTTCCGTGGGAATACGGTCGTGGCCGCCGAGCGGATCAAGGCAAAATTCTACTCGTTTGACCCTGAAACTCGTTTATTAAACCGCATCGAACTGATCCGTGATTGGTTGTTGCAGGAACTTAACACTTTTGAGAACAGTCAACTTCAGAAGCCATGGGTTGAAGAAGAAATCGAGTTGCTTGATGCAGAGGTTTACCAACGGGCTTACAATCAACTCCGTCGAACCCAAAAGGGGAAATTAGCTACGTTCGACGACTTCGATCAGGAAAAAACCATCCTGGCGCGAATGATTGTGAACAAATACCTAAAGACATTGCGCCGACAAATCAGACGTCTGATATTTGTGGATACGCGCGCGTTATATATGCAAATATTTGCGGATGAAAGAGTATACTCAACAATTGCAGAACACGAGCAGTTGCCTAACTACTGGCCAGAAATCTGCCAACAGACGCTTGAACGGTTAGAGCGGTGGGAACTGTGTTATGAGGATGCGACGCCGTATCTTTACTTGCAGCAATTGGTACAAGGATTTGAGACGAACAATTCAGTCCGACATGTCATCGTCGACGAAGCGCAGGATTATTCACCCTTTCAATTTGAATTTTTGAAACGTTTATTCCCGCGCTGCAAAATGACTGCTCTTGGCGATTTGAACCAGGCCATCTTTGTCCATGGCACGTCGCTTGCCGATGTAGAACCCATCATTGATTTATATGGGCCAAAACAGACGGAATTAATTCGGTTAACACGGAGTTACCGCTCAACGCGCGAAATCGTAGAGTTCACTCGCGGAATGGTGCCTGAAGGCGACAAAATCGAACCGTTCAACCGCAGTGGAGAGAAGCCGCTGGTTACACTAGTTTCCAATTCAGCAGAATTAAACCGACAAATTTCGAACACGATCGAAAAGTTGAAAGCAGAAGGGTATTTGTCGATCGCTGTCATTTGTAAGACAGCCAGTGAGAGTGCCGACGTCTATGACACGCTGAAAGAACTCCAGCAGGTGCGCTTGATCACGAAGACAACGCCTGCATTTGCGAAAGAAACGCTAATTATCCCGTCCTACCTGGCAAAAGGATTGGAATTTGACGCTGTGCTGATTTACAACGGTTCAAAGGAACAATTCGGCCGTGAGAACGAGAGGAGGTTATTTTATACTGCCTGTACCAGGGCGATGCATTTATTATGTATTTTTGCGCTAGGCGATCCCAGTCCCTTTATCACAACTCAGCCTCCTCACACCTATGTCATCGAATAAACTTGAACTTATGGGTAACGACAACAAACCGGGCAATCGATTTGGATGCCCGGTTTGTTGTGAATTATAGGAAGGATTATGTTCAGGAAGAAATACTTGCGTTTGAATTGTTAGCGGATTCTGGTTGTGCTGGATTCACACTTCTCCAATCCGGGTTTGACCCCAACAGGGTATCGAAACAGGAAGTGGTTACGCCGTACCAATTTTTTGTACTTTGGTAATGATGAAGAAGATGATGCCTTTTAAGGGCTTTACCCCACGGCGTAAGTGGTATAATCGGCCGATGCGACACGAAATGAGTCCACTCATAATGGAGTTGGTATACACCAATACCTGTGACAAAGGCGAAGGATAAGTTTACGCTGCGAGTTACAGCAAAAACAATAACCCATAAAATTACATACCCAGGAATGTTATATCGGTTTGGTGAAAGCATAAATCGCAATTCAGCAGGAAAGTCGTGGTGTTCGCGATGGCCATCAAGTCCCTTTGGCAATACCCAAGGCATAAAGCCGTCGTGGAGAATGAAACGATGCACAAAATACTCACCTAAGAAAAATGCAGCGATTCCTAGCACTAAAAATCCCCAAGTCCAGTAACTAGTACGTGTCACAGCACTTACAGTTCCGTCTAGTAGAAGCGCTCCTATAATAAACAAAATTCTTGCGTCTTTGCTGAACTCTAGCAGATATTTTCTCATTTGCTCTCTTCCTTGAAAAGGGGATTGAATAGCCATACAAATTATACCAGAGTTTTTAGGCGGTATATAGAGTTTTTTAACCATCGTAAAAAGGTCCGATGCTATATAAAGTTTCGGACCTTTTCTAAAACAACAATGTAGTGAAAACAAGTCTGAGACTACTGGATAATGCAGTGTTTCCAATTTGTAGTTTTGCCTGTTGCAGGACATGCTTCAAACAGATCGCCCTGGCGATACTGCATTCGTTTTCCAGCTTCGGATTCATATTCGCCAGCGGTTTTCACTTGCTCGCCAGTACGATATTGGATAGTTTCAGCCATCCTTGCTCACCTCCTCTTACTAACTGTAGGGTACACTTACACATCAAAAAAATGCGTTGTAGATGTTAAATTGATTTACTTGACTCGAAACCAAATGGTGACCTATAATCAACTCGACTAAGCAAGCAGGAGGAGATCCAATGATCGCTGGCTCGCCCAAGCATGACGTTTTTCAGGCAATTGCTGATCCCACGCGTCGCAAACTGCTAAGACTGCTTGTTGAGGAAGAGATGCCCGTTACCGTAATCAGCGGTCACTTCCCGATCAGTCGTACTGCCGTTTCCAAGCACCTGCGCATTTTGTCTGAGGCAGGACTAGTCACCGAGCGTAAAATTGGCCGGGAAAGGCGGTATAGGTTGGAACCGGAACCGCTGCTTGAATTGAAACGCTGGTTATCCTATTATGAACAGTTTTGGGAAAACAAGATGGCTGCTCTTAAACTGTTTGTAGAAGCAGAAGAATCGGAACATAGGAGGACTATAAAATGAAAAGCGTAAATCCATATGTGTTTATTGAAAACTGCCAGCAAGAAATGAACTACTACCAAGGGATCCTGGGTG
>JAQBPP010000055.1 GCA_028287455.1 Bacilli bacterium
GGTATACTAGAGATGGACGGCATCATCTAACTATTTCGGGATAAAGAGGTTGAATCGATCATGGAAAAACGCAAAGTGATTATATTAGGAACTGGTCCAGCCGGACTTACTGCAGCCATTTATGCTGCTCGGGCCAATCTAGAGCCGCTCGTAATTGAAGGGGATCAACCGGGCGGGCAGTTGACGATCACGACAGATGTGGAAAACTTCCCAGGATTTCCTGATGGCATCCTGGGACCTGAACTGATGGAAAATATGCGGAAGCAAGCTGAGAAGTTTGGCGCCGCTTTCCTCTCCGGATGGGTGACAGCGGTTGATTTCAGCCAGCGCCCGTTTAAAATCACTGTCGATGAAGAGAAGCAGTACGATGCAGAAGCTGTGATTATTTCTACCGGAGCATCTGCGAAGATGCTGGGAATACCTGGCGAAACGGAAAATATCGGCCACGGTGTGTCTACTTGCGCGACCTGCGACGGTTTCTTCTTCAGAGGGAAACGGATCATTGTCGTCGGCGGCGGCGATTCCGCAATGGAAGAAGCAAATTTTCTCACTAAATTCGCTTCTGAATTAACCATTGTGCACCGCAGATCCACTTTGCGCGCATCAAAAGTCATGCAGGATCGCGCCCGCAACAATTCCAAAATCAAATGGGAACTCGATACAACTCCGATCAGTGTACAGACAGACGGCGCCAAGGTGACAGGTCTGGAAGTCAAAGATAACCAAACCGGAGAAACTCGTGTGCTGGAAACTGAGGGGATCTTCGTTGCGATTGGCCACCAGCCAAACACTGCATTCCTGGGCGGCCAGATTGATGTAGATCCAGTTGGGTATATTACCCGCACTGACCCTTTGACTACTGCAACAAATATCCCAGGAGTGTTTGCTTGCGGAGACGTTGCTGACGCCCATTACCGGCAAGCGATCACCGCCGCTGGCAGCGGATGCCAGGCCGCGATGGACGCGGAGAAATTCATTGAAGGATCCAGTTCGCATGACTGGTCGTTGTCACTAAGTAAATAGGCTCCAATTGCAGGCAAAAGTCGCGGCGAAATCCGTTCCGTCTACCGACCTTCCTTCTTCACGCTATTTTTTCAAGAAAAAATCCAAGGTCGGGCGGTTCCCAGGATCGCCCGGCTTTGCTATGAATTGTACAATGGGTCTGGAAAAGTGAATAACCGTTAGTATAATGTCTTCACTACATCAAAGTAGTTAGGAAACGTTTTATTGACACATTTGGGGTCTTCGATTACCACTCCACGTTCACGCAATCCAATCAGCGTAAACGCCATTGCCATACGATGGTCATCATAAGTATGAATGCTCGCTGGCGTTACCTGTTCAGCCGGATAGATCGTGAGAGCATCCGGATATTCATCCGTTCGTATACCCAGCTTACCCAGTTCTTTGACCACCGCTGACAGCCGATCCGTTTCTTTGATCCGCATATTCGCTACATTCTGAATATGCACCGGGGAGCTGGCAAAAGGTGCCACTGCAGCAAGCGTTTGAGCAGTATCAGGCATTGCGTTTAAATCCACTTCAATTCCTGACAATTTCTGTCCACTGCCCGGAACAGGTCCCGTGACAGTGATCTGTTTTTCACCATAGACCACATCGCACCCCATTTGTGCAAGCACTTTGGGAAACTGCGCATCCCCTTGCAGCGAATCCTCATCCAGTCCTGGTACAGTCACACTTCCGCCCACAACAGCCGCCGCTGCGAAAAAATACGATGCATTTGAAGCATCCGGCTCAATCGAATAAGTGCGTCCTTTGTAGCGTTGACCAGCCTTGATTTGAAAGGTGCGATAATCAGGCGCTGCATCAACGGTCACGCCAAATTGCTCCATCATTCGCAGGGTTATATCGATGTAAGGGGTGGACACCAATTCGCCCACTACCTCCACATGCACATCAGTTTGCGCATAAGGAGCAGTGATGAGCAGCGCGCTAAGAAATTGGCTGCTGTTGGCACCGACTACAGAGGTCTGACCTCCAGTTAACCCATTTGCCAAAATACGCACAGGCGGACAACCTGTACCCAGTTCATCGATGACGTCCACACCAATTGTTTGCATAGCCTCAATCAGATCCAGGATCGGCCGCTGTCGCATTCGTTCAATCCCATCGACGCGGTAAACGCCTGTTCCTAACGCCAAAAAGGGAACCAGAAATCGAGCCGCTGTGCCCGCATTTCCAATGAATAGCGTTGTACCGTCAGCAGACGCTGCGGGAACTACTCCACCTTTGCCAGCTACACGCACGACTGCACTAGCCTCATCAATCTCCAGTTCAAAGCCAAGCGTTTTTAAAGCGCTCATCAAATAACGGCTGTCATCCGAAAACAACACTCCTTGCAGTTCGGATACACCTTCTGCCAAAGCGGCCATCAGGAGTGCGCGGTTCGTGATGCTTTTGGAACCTGGTACAATCACATGTGCATGCAATGGATGACCGATCGGTTCAATTTCCAATCGTTCTGGCGAAGCAGGAGTTAGTTCCGCACTCATTTCTCAGGTTCCTCCTAAATTGGTAAACGCTGCAGTTGTTGTTCAACCCACGCTTGCAGCTGCGGCAAGCGCTCTAGTGCACGGTCAAGCGCCTGGCGAACTTGTACTGTTGCTGTACCGCCCAAAACATCGCGGGCATCCACTACATGACGAAGATCGAGGAATTCAAATAGATCTTCGCCAAACAGAGTCGAGTGCTCACGGTACTCGGCCAGACTTAAATCGGCCAAGTAAATCCCCCGTTCAATACAAGTTAGCACCAATTTTCCAATGACTTCATGCGCTTGACGAAACGGCAGTCCTTTGCGCACTAAATAATCGGCAAGGTCGGTGGCATTGGAAAAATCGTGCGAGACCGCCCGTTTAATGTTGTCTTCCTTCACCTGCAGCGTTTCAATCATTCCGGTGAACAACGCTAATGAGCCTTTCACCGTAGTTACCGTATCAAACATACCTTCTTTATCTTCCTGCAGATCTTTGTTATAAGCAAGCGGCAAACTTTTTAAAACAGTGAGCAAACCGATTAAATCTCCATAGACGCGGCCTGTTTTTCCGCGGATCAACTCCGCCACGTCCGGATTTTTCTTCTGCGGCATAATCGAAGAACCTGTGCTGTAGGCGTCATCCAACTCGACAAAGCCGAACTCGGTCGATGACCACAGCACCAGCTCCTCACAAAACCGCGATAAATGCATCATTAAAATCGAGCTTGCAGCGAGAAACTCCAGAATAAAATCCCGGTCGGATACTGCATCCATCGAGTTCTCATAAATGCGGGAGAACCCAAGTTCATCGGCCACCATCTGGCGATCAATCGGAAACGTGGTGCCCGCCAGCGCTCCCGCTCCCAGCGGCAGTAAATCGATTCGCTTCAGACTGTCTTGAAATCGCTCGGCATCGCGTGAAAACATGCCGACATAAGCGAGCAAATGGTGTGACAACAACACCGGCTGCGCACGCTGCAGATGCGTATAGCCAGGTATGATTACATGCAGATATTGGTCCCCTTGTGCCAGGAGCACTGCCAGCAAATCTGCCAGCAGCCCTACGATGTGTACCGTCTCTCTGCGAAGATACATATGCATATCTAACGCAACTTGATCATTGCGAGAACGGCCAGTATGCAGTTTGCCTCCGACAGGTCCGATGCGCTCAAGCAGATGTTGTTCGATATTCATATGCACATCTTCATTTTGAATGGAGAATTGCAGTTGACCCGCCTTCACTTCTGCAAGCAGTTCCCGCAGTCCTGCGCCAATCTGTTCTGCATCCTCCACCGGTATAATTCCACAAGCCCCCAGCATCTTCACATGCGCCAATGACCCGTAGATATCTTCCACAGCCAATTTTTGATCAAAGGGAATTGAAGCCGTGAACTCCTCCACCAGCTTATCCGTGGGCTTCGTAAAGCGACCGCCCCATAGTTTCGACAATTGGATAACTTCCTTTCGGCCAGACTCTAGTTGTTGTCCGTAATCTGACTGACGCCGGAGGACACTTTCAAACGCAAAGCGTTCAAACGAATAAAACCGGTCGCGTCTGACTGGTTGTAAGCCTGTGTGGGATCAGCTTCCATCGTCGCGATATGGGGATTGTATAAGCTGACAGGGCTTTTTACTCCTGCTGCGATCACATTTCCTTTATAAAGCTTCAGCCGCACAACTCCGGTGACGTTTTGTTGACTTTCGCCAACCAGAGCCTGCAGAGCCAATCGCTCGGGCGCGAACCAGAAGCCGTTGTAAACGAGCGTACTGTAACGGGAGATCAGCGAATCGCGCAGCTGCATGACTTCGCGGTCCATCGTCAATGATTCCATCCGGCGATGAGCAGCAAATAAAATGGTGCCGCCTGGCGTTTCATACACGCCTCGGCTTTTCATCCCAACGAATCGGTTCTCGACCATGTCCACGCGTCCAATCCCATGCTTTCCGCCAAGCGCGTTTAACTTGTCCATCACTTGCAGCGGACTCAAAAGCTCACCGTTTATACCCACACAATTACCTTGTTGAAATTCCAACTCTGCATATTCCGCCTGGTCTGGCGCCTCTTCCGGCGATACGCTAAGCACATACATGTCCTTGTTTTCATCACTGCTTGCATCAAACCATGGATCTTCCAAAATGCCGCTTTCAAAGCTGATATGCAGCAAGTTGCGATCCATCGAATACGGCTTGGCTGCGGAAGCTTGCACCGGGATCTTATGTTTCTCTGCATAAGCAATCATTTCCGCCCGGCCAGGAAATTGTTCCCGAAAATCCTCATTGCGCCAAGGAGCAATCACCTCAAGTTCCGGAGCGAGTGCGGCCGCTGTCAGTTCGAACCGCACCTGGTCGTTGCCTTTACCTGTCGCCCCATGGGCAATAGCGGTTGCTCCTTCCCGGCGTGCAATTTCCACCATTCGCTTGGCAATCAGCGGACGTGCAATACTGGTTCCGAGCAAGTATTGACCTTCATAAAGCGCCCCTGCCTGAAACATCGGGTAAATAAAGTCGCGCGCAAACTCATCCCGCAAATCATCGATATAGACTTTACTCGCTCCGGTCCCAAGTGCTTTCTCCTCCAGCCCGTCGAGTTCTTCCTTCTGTCCGATATCTGCTGTAAAAGTGATAATTTCGGCATCATAAGTTTCTTTTAGCCATGTCAAAATGACGGAAGTGTCCAATCCGCCAGAATACGCTAGCACAATTTTCTGTTTAGCCATGGTTCTCGCTCCCCATAGATAGTTCGTTTATGGACGGAAGTATAACATACTCATGCACTTTTGTGTATATTTATTCTTCCGTGTTCAGCCTGTTTTCGATCAGCGAAAGGTGTAGTAAAAGGATCCTTGTGAACAAGAAAAAACCGCTCTCCTTTG
>JAQBPP010000075.1 GCA_028287455.1 Bacilli bacterium
TGCCATTGCGAATCCTGGATGAAGGTGAATTTTGGAAACACCAGGAAAGCGAACATACTGAAGTGATCCGTGCACTAGTGACCAATCTGGAAGCTGAGTACGTTCGTGCGCTTCTGGACTGGGAACAAGCTCTGTCACAGACGCATGCTGTTTTTACTCGTTATATTGAAACTGTGGTTAGAATAGATCATCCTTTGGATGCAGCGTTACTTACAAAAATCGAGGAATTAATTGTCTTCTCATTGCATCAAAGCGAACAGTTTATTTTATTGCTCAATCAGTTAGGAACAGAAAGTGGAGCACTTAGAAGCAATCCCACTGCCTTGGTAGTGCTTGCACATATTCGCCGGGAATCTGAATATTTCATCGGAATTACACTGGCACTGTTAACGCGGGGCAGCGGTAAGCAGCCTGCTCTCGACAAATGATCTTGAATGAAATCGTTTTATGCCTAGAACCCAATCTATTACCCCTTCATAAACTTTAATTGCAAGAACGGCGAATCACATGAGGGGTGTTTGGTGATGAACGAATTGCCTAGAAATTCGGGGAAGCTGCGGCAGCAGTTGTCAGACCTGCAAATGAATGATTTGCTCAATCCATTTGATGTAATCAAACAAATGTTTATTGATGCGGAAAAATGGATGCAGTCTGGTGACTTGGAGGGTATGGTAGCACAATTCACCGATCAAGTGCAGGTGCAAGAGACCGATGAGGCCTACCACATCGCAATTCAGTTGGAAGGTGTGGAGCGCCCGGAGGATATTGAGGCACAATTTTACAATAATCAACTGCGTCTAAGTCGTTTTATCGAGCAACAAATCAAACAAGACACGGATCAGGTGAAACTTTGGAAAACTTATCAGGAACGATTTGAGAGGGTGCTCACGTTACCTTCTCCAGTTAATTGGCAGGCCCGCACCATCACGGCCCAAAACGGTGTCTGGCAGTTAACCATCCCTAAACTGTAAAAAATGGTGAAAAAAAGGATGCACTCCTCAAAAGACGGATGCATCCTTTGCATTTTAGTCAGGAATTACTGGGCACCAGGCTGGGTTCAATCTGTTGTTTTTTTTTATAATAGCGATGTAAAAGTTGTCCGTACAACGAGGCGAGTATTTGCTGGAAAAGGGTCGCCGTAAGTACAGGGATCGCCACAGGGGCTGGAAAATAGGAAATGGCCAGGACTGTTCCTGAACTGATATTCCGCATGCCGCTGTTAAACGTGAGTGCGACGAGTATCTCTCGATCCCATTTAAACCAAATGGATACGAGCCAACCAATTGCATAGCCTAAGCATGCGATCACAAGCACACTGGCACAAATCAGCACCAACTTACCTGTAACATGGTGTAGAAAAGGGGCAACTACTGAGCTGTTAATCGACATGACAGCTACCAGACCAAGTTTGGAAAAAGGAGACAACTTCGATCCTAATTGATTTTTAATGCGTCCCTTGGTGAGTTGGTTTAAGCACATACCCAGGAGTGAAGGGAATACAATCATCCAAATCAGACCATTCATAATCGCCCAAGTATCCATATGCACTTTTGCACCAATGAGTAGGTTCAGAGTTAACGGTACAATAAACGGGGATATGATTGTATCGATAAGAATCAGGGACAGAGTGAGTGCAACGTTTCCATAGTAAATCGATACCCACATAAAACTAATAATTCCAGTTGGAATGACCATTCCCAATATTAAGCCGGTCATCGTGTACAAGTCTCCGGAGAAGGTGATCGTGCCGTATCCCCAAGCGATCAATGGCATTACAATATGCAGAATGACCAGGCAAGTGATCAGCGGCCAAGGTTTTAGAATGACCTTCTTAAGATCTGTGAAGTTTGAACCGAGACTTCCTGAAAACGTCATAAATCCAAAAATCCAGGGTACTAAATAAGCGTAAGGTTTAAGCCAGACTGCCAGCAAAACACCAAGGATCACACTGAATGGCGTTAGCAAAGGCATAACCTTTTCCAAGAAGCGATTTATTTTCTGTAACAACCCCACTCGTCCTTTCACCTGTAAATGTTCATTGAGGAATTTCAATGCCACGAATTAAATGTAACAGGTTTCAAGCGGAAATGTAACTCTAAAATCTACCGCTTACGAATGTTATTCTTTACGAAATATTAATTAGCTAATAGCTTTTATACGCAAAAAACCAACGGAGTTAGTCCGTTGGTTTTGAAAGGAAAAACTTATTTTAGTACATAGATCTTTACATTTTGAATCCCAAAATTCTGAGCGGTTTGAACACTGGTTGGCAGGTACATATCAATGTGTGTTCCCTTGATTGCACTGCCTTCGTCAGTCGCATAGGCGATCATTCCGCCGGTGGGGAGAGAAGAACAGTTATAACCACTGATGTAGAGTTTCGATCCTAATGGAATCACTGACGGGTCGACTGCTACCGTGCCTAATTTTAACGGATTGCCAAAATAATCGACTGGGCCCCATCCATTTTCTGCGGGGGAGGAAGTGTAAGCAGTCGCAGTTCCACTGATGACTCGGCTGTAAGACAGCGGCTGGTTCGCGCTCGAGGATACAACGGGTTGTGCAGCGGGGCTAGTTTGACCTGTGGTGCCAGATTGGCTGCCAGGTAAATGCAATTTAATGCCAGGGTACAAGTTCGATGGATTTACAGCTGAGTTGGTCGAAAGCAGTGCAGCTAACGGAACATTCAGCTTCTTAGAAATGGTCCAAAACGTATCATTGCCTGAAACCGTGTAAGTGGAACTTGAGTTGTTGCTTGCACCGGGCAAATTAAGGGTTTGTCCAACTTGCAGGTGCATTGCGTTTACGCCCGGATTTGCTGCTTCTAACGACGATAGTGAAACCTGGTTGGAATGGGCGATTTTCCAGAAAGAGTCTCCACTTTGCACTTGGTAGCCGGCGGCAAAAGCCGGTAAAGAGAAGCTGGCGATTGAAGCGCCGCAAATTGCAGCTGCAATCGTTTTTTTGGATACAAACTTTGTGAATCGATTCATTTTTACACTCCTTTGTCTGCCTGCGAGGTTAGTTGTCGGATTCGGGTTAAGGAGTAACCCTACGCAAAGTTTGCGATTCACCCCAAGCGGCATTCCGCTATGGTCCCCCGTACTTTCGTGCATCGAAAGTTTCGGCTTGCAAAAAGCATAACAAAAACTCGTCCCGCAACAAATGCTAAAAAATTAGCAAGTATGGTTAACTCTGCCATCAAAATAAAAAAAGCCGGGAGTTTTCCCGGCCCAATTCACTTAGTTGGATTTTTGTACGACGACAATTTGATCATTTTCAACACCGATTTGCAGTTGCTGCACAGCGTCCTCTTCCAGCAGGAAGTCTGCAATCCGATCTTCCACTTGTTCTTGAACGACGCGTCGCAATGGACGTGCACCGAACTGGGGATGGTAACCCAATTGAGCCAGTTTGCGTTTGGCTTCCTCAGTGACAAACAATTCAATGTCTTGTTCTTTGAGGTTGTTCTGCAGCTCTTCCAGTGAAATGGAGACGATCTGCAAAAGATGTGATTCAGTTAAAGACTGGAATGCAATAATGCTGTCAATTCGATTCAAGAACTCGGGTTTAAAATAGGCTCCTAGTGCAGAAAGCAAGCCGCTGTCGACAGAGGAGTTGTGCTCTGGATGGTTAAAGCCAACCTTGATTTCTTTATGCATAGTGCCTGCGTTGCTGGTCATGATAATAACCGTATCCTTGAAACTCACAGTGCGCCCTTGGCTGTCTGTCAGACGGCCATCTTCTAGAATTTGTAAAAATAGATGCTGAACATCAGGATGCGCTTTTTCAATTTCATCTAATAAAAGGATACTGTAGGGATTCCGACGCACTTTTTCTGTCAACTGTCCCGCTTCTTCATGACCGACATAACCGGGAGGAGAGCCAATCAATTTTGACACTGAGTGTTTTTCCATATACTCACTCATATCGAGTCGAATTAGAGATTCCCGATCTCCAAATAAAACTTCTGCCAGACATTTGCTAAGTTCTGTTTTCCCGACACCGGTTGGACCGACAAAGAGGAAGGAGCCAATCGGGCGATTCTTAGCTTTTAAACCCGCACGGCTGCGGCGGATCGCTTTGGCTACTTTGTTCACGGCTTCCGATTGTCCAATAATTTTCTCAGACAGATGTTCTGCGAGATTTTTCATTTTGGATTGCTCATCCTGCTGCAGTTTACGAACCGGAATACCGGTCTTTTGCTCAATGATGAGTCTGATATCATCCACTGTCACCAGGGTCTGCTGCGCCCCGACAGGTGCACCGATCATTTGCTGCAGACGATGCTCTTCATCACGCAATTCGGCTGCTCGTTCATAATTTTCAGCTTCAGTGGCTTTCTCTTTTTGCGCACGAATCAGTTCCAATTTGGCTTGCACATTTGATGATTCCTGGCTGGTTTGTGCCAAATTGATCTTGGAACCCGCTTCGTCCAACAGGTCGATTGCTTTATCTGGCAGAAAACGATCTTGAATGTAGCGATGCGATAAGACCACGCACGCACGAATCGCTTCATCCGAATAGTGAACCTGGTGATAGTTCTCGTAGTTCGCGCGAATTCCTTCCAGAATAGCGATCGCTGCTTCCACTGTGGGTTCATCAACCATAATCGGTTGGAATCGGCGTTCCAGAGCGGCATCTTTTTCAATTAAGCGATACTCTTTAAGCGTGGTTGCGCCGATCACTTGCAATTCGCCGCGTGCGAGCACCGGTTTCAGTATATTGCCGGCATCCATTGAGCCTTGTGCGGATCCCGCACCTACCAGTAAATGAAGTTCATCAATAAATAGAATTACATTGGTTCGATTTTGCAATTCGGCAATTAATTGCTTCATTTTTTCCTCGAATTGTCCGCGAATCCCGGTATCTGCTACGAGTGAAGCCACGTCGAGCAGATAGATTTCTTTGCCTAATAGCTTGCTTGGTACATTTCCTTCTGAAATTTTCAGCGCTAACCCTTCTGCAATCGCTGTTTTACCTACACCAGGTTCGCCAATCAACACTGGGTTATTTTTATTGCGACGATTTAAGATTTCAATTACCCGATCGATCTCCTCGTCACGACCGATTACTGGGTCGATCAATCCCGCTTCAGCGGAATGACTCAAGTTACGGCCGATCTGTTCGAGCAAGTCGCTGTGTTGGGCACCTGAATGTGGCGATGCTTGCTCTTTTGGCATTTGCATCCATTGCTCGAAGGGAGGCAAGCCGGACATCGATGCGAAACCGGACGGCTGTTTGCGGCCAGTAGCCATTTGCGCCCAGCAGTCTGAGCAAAGATGAAGCTGATGGACTTGGTGGCCGACTTGTAAATTCAGTTGCAAAGTGGCTGGATTCTCTTTGCAGTTTTGACAACGCATGTTGTTTCCTCCTTTAATAAAAACTCTATCAGCTATAGAAATAGCCCAGTTCAGGTAAACTGAAGCGAGCGAATTGACTTTGACTATATTTGACTATAAAGGCATTATAACTTTCTGTTTCTGTTTTGTGCAAGTGGTAACTGTTAGAAAATCCTAGGCGTTCACCCATTTGAACAGAGATGCGTATACTGCGATTACATTCCAAACAAGAGGAGAGGTTCAAAGTGACACGGATCCAACCGCACCCTCCGCATCCAGCCTGGGAGCAGACGGTGGAACAAGTTCGCAATGGCCAACTTGCATTAAACGACGCGTTGAAAAAATTGTACACACCGGAGAGCGCCGCAGTGTTCCCGGTATCCAAACAAGATCAAAACAGAATTGAAGCTGCTTTAGCTGAATTGCAAGCAATGATTGGATTAAAACAGATCAAAACTCTTGTTGATGAAATACACGCTTATTTGACAATTCAAGAAAAACGGCGTTTCGCAAAACTAACTGCTGAACCCGTCGTGCTGCATATGATCTTCCGCGGCAACCCAGGCACCGGCAAAACAACAGTAGCGCGGCTGCTCGCGAAGTTGTTCCGTGAATTGAATGTACTTTCCAAAGGTCACCTGGTAGAAGTGGAGCGTGCTGATCTGGTGGGTGAATATATCGGCCATACTGCACAGAAAACGCGAGATCAAGTGAAAAAAGCGATGGGCGGCATTTTATTCATTGATGAAGCCTACTCATTATCTCGAGGCGGAGAGAAAGATTTTGGCAAGGAAGCGATTGATACTTTAGTCAAGTCGATGGAGGACTACAAAACTGATTTCATTTTGATCCTTGCAGGTTACGGTGCGGAAATGGACTACTTTTTGAGCACCAATCCAGGTCTGCCCAGCCGTTTTGCAATCAGTGTTACATTTGATGATTACACAGAAGATGAACTGCTGATGATTGCCAAACAAATGGCTAGCGGGCGGGAATATCAATTTACATTCGAAGCGGAACTGAAGCTGAGGGAGTTTCTACGCAGCATTCCTGTGCTGCATTCCAGAAGTTTTTCCAACGCCAGATTGATTCGCAACCTAATAGAAAAAAGCATACGGCTGCAGGCCGTTCGATTAGTTCGCAAAAAGACAGTAACTCGTGAGGAATTAATGACACTCTTGCCCGATGACTTAGCACTTACGGAGGAGTTCCTATGAAAAATTGTCTCCTGGTTGGGCGAACGAATGTTGGCAAAACGTTATTTTGCCTCAACTTTGCTGAGTATCTTGGCTTAAAGCGCTTGGACGTTTACTATCAGCTTCCCGATGGCAGTAAACGCCAGCGAAAGTATGAAATGTCTGCAGCTTTGGCGGAACTGCCTGGCACAGAAGAGCATCATACTAGAAATCTGCAATCCATTCAACTGGAACTGCCTTTGCGCAAAGGGGTTCGTCAATTCCGCATGACAGACAGCACTGGTTTAAGCGATGGGATCCATCCCGATGCTGACTTGCGAAAGTCAATGGCTCAAACCTTGCTGGAACTGCAAACGGCAGATGTGATTTTCCATTTAATCGACTTGAATCAAGTTCGAATGTTAGGAGGATTTCATGGTTTAGGAGAGCTGGATTACCAAATTGCCGAATTTGGGCGGCAAAAAAAGAATTATCTTATGCTGGCGAACAAAGTGGATTTGCCTGAAGCGAAGTCTCATCTGCCGAAACTGTTGGAAGAAATTCCTAAAGTTCCCTGTGTGCCCATTTCAGCTAAATTCAGACAAGGATTTCGTGAGGTGAAAGAACATGTATGGCGTATGGTTTAAGGTCGGCTTACTGGGCCATCAATTTCAGATCCCGCAGACCTTTTGGAACAGCGGACTGTGCATTTTGCTCATCGGCATCACCATCAAATTGATGGATGACTGGTTGGATCAGGAGTTTGATGAGTGTGTAGGAAAAAAAACTGTCGCGCGCAAATTAGGCAAATCAGCGCTGCCTTATTCACTTCTGCTCGCTGTGCTGTCCGCGGTAGTTAATCCGCCGCTTGCGATCAGTTTATTTCTAGCCAGCTACAGTGTCGGGATGGCCTTCCAGTTTACTGATCGCATGCCAACCGGACTGCCAGGGTATGGAGAAGCAGCAATATCCTTCGTTGTAGGGTGCTGTTTAATCGGTGTGCCGCTGATGGGATGGGGCATAGTGATGATGCTCACCGTTCAGCTGCTCGATGACATTTTGGATTCAAAGCTTGATAAACAGTCAGGTCAACAAAATTTTGTGGTAAAAGTGGGCATCGTGGAAGGAAGTTTATTATTTTTTCTCCTGTTCGTATCCAGTATTCTGCTGAACGCATTTGAAACTTGTCTCGTGCTGATTGCGATGCCCATTATTGCCCTGTCTCAGGAGTGGAGAGGATAAAATGGGGTTCGAAACAATGAATCAATATTTATTAGGGTTCTTACTGATTCTTTTATTGGGTCTGACAGCCGGTTATGCAATCGGAAGAAGAGCAGGTTTTCGCCAGGGCTTTGCTAGTGGCCAGGCGCAAGATAAACTGATGCTGCGTGCACGCGCTTATGAGCTCGGCTATTGTCCGATCTGTCAAGATGCTCAGCATCAGGATGCTCACAGTGAAAACTGCAAAGAGTAGGCTGGTAGTCAGCCTGCCTATTTGTTAAAATAAAGTAATCTGATCGAATTAAAAAGAGGCGAGTTAATTGCATGTTATCGATTCGGGCCAGACGGAAAAGGTGATTCTAGCTGGTCTGCACAGTTCGCATGAGGCAGGTCAGAACTGGGAGTTGTACTGGGCTGAACTCAGAGGCCTGGTAGAAACTGCTGGCGGAGAAGTGGTCAGCGAAGTGATCCAAAATCGTGATCTGGTGAATCCGTCGACCGTATTTGGCTCTGGCAAAATCAAGGAGCTGGCGGCAGTCTGCGAGGAACTTTCCGCTGACATGGTGGTATTTCAAGGCGAGCTCACTCCAGCTCAAGTCCGTACATTGGATCGGATTCTCCCTTGCCGTGTGATTGATCGCACACAGGTGATCCTGGATATCTTCGCTGAACGGGCTCGTTCACATGAAGGCAAATTGCAAGTGGAATTCGCACAACTTAAATATTTACTGCCGCGGTTAAGCGGCAAAGGCGCTGCGCTTTCGCGTCTAGGTGCAGGCATTGGAACGCGAGGTCCTGGTGAGACAAAGCTGGAAACCGATCGCAGGCATATCCGCAGCAGAATGGATGAAATAAGGGAACATATCAAACAGGTCGGGACTGTACGAAAAACGCAGCGGCAAACTCGTTTGCGCAATCAAATTCCTCGTATCGCCTTGGTGGGATATACGAATTCAGGCAAGACTTCCTTGCTGCGCGCGTTGATTAAACATACGCAAGGAGCAGAAAGTGAGATTGTCGGGCGGAACCGTCTGTTTGATACACTGGATCCCACTTCACGCAAGTTAAACCTGCAGATCGGCAAGGAAGCAGTAATAACGGATACGGTCGGTTTCATTCAACAACTGCCGCACTCGTTAATTGATGCGTTTCGCAGTACACTGGAGGAGACGCTGGAGGCAGATCTTCTGCTTCACGTGGTGGATGCCAGCCATCCTTTTTTTCACCAACAGATGGAAACGGTCTATCAAGTATTGGATGAAATAAGATGGGCGAAATGCCCCGTAATTACCGTCTATAATAAAATCGATTTGGTTCCTGGCCTCTGGCAGCTGCCAGATCCGAAATCAGTACTCAGTATCCGAACCTCCACTGAAACAGGCATTGGGCTTGATCAACTCGTAGATGCGGTGCGACAAACCCTTTCATCTAATTATATTCAGTTGAATTTGTTGATCCCGTTTCAGAATGGGGATGTGCTCGCCAGACTCTATCAAGGGGGATGGATTCTCAAGCGAGAAGAAATGGAAAACGGCACACACCTGGAAGTTAAAATTCCTCAAGAATGGGAGAATTTCTTTCTTCCGTTTCATACTACTTAAGGAAGTGCAGCCTTGTACGAACAGATTTCTGCATCGATCGACGAATTGTTGGATCTAGCCGAACGCGAAGTGAGATCCAGATTTGAAACGATTGACAAAATCGCTTATTCAAATCAAAGTCGAGTGTTAGATGCTTTCAGGCATCACCGAGTAGCCGATTACCATTTGCACTCGTCAACAGGTTACGGTTTTAATGATGCAGGGCGTGAAATGATTGACACTTTGTATGCTTCTGTGTTTGGAACGGAAGCTGCTTTGGTGCGTCCTCATCTGGTGTCCGGGACGCATGCCTTAACTGCCGCTCTATTTGGTCTTTTGCGGCCAGGGGATCATTTGTTGTTTCTGACGGGGAATCCATACGATACCCTGCAAGGCGTAACAGGCCTCAGGGAGGAACGCGGGTCGCTTAAGGAGTGGGGCATTGATACCTCAGTTTGTCCGTTAGCACCGGGTGGACAAGTAGATTATGAGCAGGCCGGACGCTTAGTGAGGGCTGCTACCAAAGTGGTCGCTTTGCAGCGCAGCAGCGGTTATGACTGGCGGCCGTCATTCACGGTTGATGAGTTGGAACAGATGATTCACTGGGCTCGCGAATATGCCCCGCAGGCATACATTATCGTTGACAATTGTTATGGAGAGTTCGTTGAGCAGCGTGAACCGTCTCATGCAGGAGCCGACTTGGTCGTCGGATCGCTGATCAAAAATCCAGGCGGCGGGCTGGCGCACTCGGGCGGATATTTAGCCGGAAACAAAACTTGTGTGGAGTTAGCATCCTTGCATCTGACCGCACCGGGAATCGGAGCTGAACAGGGTGCGAGTTTAGGACAAAACCGCGGCATCCTGCAAGGACTGTTTCTGGCGCCCCATGTCGTGTCCGGCGCGTTAAAAGGATCACTGCTTGCAGCGAATGTATTTGGCAGGTTAGGATTAAAAACCAAGCCGTTATGGACAGATCCCAGAACCGATTTAATTCAGGCGATTGAATGGGGAAGCAGCGAAGCGCTCATTTTATTTTGCCAAGCGGTGCAAGCTGCCTCGCCGATTGATTCCGGAGCGAATCCGCAGCCTTGGGATATGCCAGGTTATGACCATCAAGTGATCATGGCAGCAGGAACATTCGTCCAAGGCGCCACGCTTGAATTGTCAGCGGATGGACCCATTCGTGCTCCTTACATCGGTTATCTGCAAGGTGGATTGACTTACGAACATTGCAAATATGCCCTGAAACACATTCTTCTTTCTCTGCATCTCAATGGTTTGATTTCAATTGACGACCTTTGCTAGTTGGTGATGTAAGTATCGTTAACATTTATTTGACAAGGAACTACCATACATTATATACTTATTGTAATAAGCTGAGGGAAATGTCTTTGTAGGAGGAGGTTCCTTTATAATGAGTGATTCGATCCGTCGAAACTTGGCCCTTTTTCCGATTGGCATTGTGCAAAAACTCACAGATTTAAGTGCCCGACAAATTCGGTATTATGAGCAGCATAAACTGATCGAACCTTTAAGAACTGAGGGAAATCAGCGTTTGTTTTCTTTTAATGATGTAGAGCGCTTACTTGAGATCAAACGATTAATCGATCAAGGGTTAAATATTTCAGGCATTAAGAAGGTATTAGGAACAGCAGAAGAGGCGGCCGAATCTAGCGCGCTGCAGACTGAAACGGTGGATGAACATGCTGAGGATCGTCTTACTGTGAAGGATCTGTCTGAGGAAGAGCTGCACGATCTATTGAAAAAGGAATTGCTGACCCAAGCTGGCCGCTCCGGATTGCAAAACACTTTAATCGCTGGCCAATTATCACGTTTTTATCAATAGGAATGCGGGGGCTGACAGATGAATCACGGATTCTCTCGTGCAGATATCGGGCGGATGGTCGAACAACAGAATGTGCGGTATTTACGTCTTCAGTTTACTGATTTATTGGGCGTTATCAAAAATGTTGAGGTGCCAATATCGCAGCTGCATAAGGCATTGGACAATAAAATTATGTTTGACGGCTCTTCAATTGAAGGCTTTGTCCGCATTGAAGAATCGGATATGTATCTATATCCCGATCTGAACACCTGGCTGGTGTTTCCCTGGGGTTCAGAGCACGGAAAAGTAGCCAGGCTGATTTGTGACATCTATATGCCGGACGGAAAACCATTTAGCGGGGATCCGCGTGGGATTTTAAAACAAACAGTCACTCAAGCCCAGGCAATGGGATACAGCCGATTTAATGTCGGTCCCGAACCTGAATTTTTCCTGTTTAAACTGGATGAACAAGGTAATCCGACCACGCAGGTCAATGACAATGGCAGTTATTTTGATCTGGCGCCTGTTGATCTTGGCGAAAACTGCCGGCGGGAAATTGTCCTGGTATTGGAAGAAATGGGATTCGAGATTGAAGCCTCTCACCATGAAGTGGCCATTGGTCAGCATGAAATCGACTTTAAATATACAGATGCGGTTACGGCAGCAGACAACATTATGACCTTCAAATTGGTGGTGAAGACTGTAGCCAGACAGCATGGGCTGCATGCCACTTTTATGCCAAAACCGTTATTTGGCATCAATGGGTCAGGGATGCATTGCCACCAGTCGCTGTTCCGCGGGGAGAAAAACGCATTTTTTGATGAAAAAGATGAATTAGGACTCTCACAGGACGCTCGCCATTATTTAGCTGGTATTCTGGCTCATGCGCGTGGTTTTGCAGCGGTTACGAATCCAACAGTGAACTCCTATAAACGATTGGTGCCTGGTTATGAAGCGCCTTGCTATATTGCCTGGAGCGCCAAAAACAGGTCACCGCTGGTTAGAGTTCCAGCTTCCAGAGGACTCTCTACCCGGATCGAACTGCGAAACCCGGATCCAACCTGCAATCCCTATCTGGCGTTATCTGCTATGCTCGCTTCAGGGCTCGATGGCATTCGTCGCCAGCTGCCGCTGGCTGATCCGATCAATCGCAATATCTACGTGTTAAATGAAATCGAACGTGAGCGAGCTGGCATTCCTTCTTTGCCTGCTGATTTAAAAGAAGCGCTGGATGAACTGATCCAGGACTCAGTGCTGCGCGAAGCATTGGGCGTTCATGCATTAACCCATTTTGTAGAGGCAAAATTAATTGAATGGGATATGTACCGAACATCTGTTTCTGAGTGGGAAAGGGACCAATACTTGAGCACTTATTAGAAGTGGAAGGCACCTAACGTCGAAACCCGAGCGAGATGATCACTCTCGCCCGGGTTTTACTGTTTGAATCCTATTTTAGTGAATGGATCGAAAGACACCAATCACTTTGCCAAGGATGGACACATTACGATAATACAACGGACTTAATGCGGCATTCTCAGGCTGCAGCCGAATTCGGTCTGCTTCTTTATAAAAACGTTTCACGGTGGCCTCTTCCTCTTCGGTCAT
Organism: Bacilli bacterium; assembly: GCA_028287455.1. Taxonomy (GTDB): domain Bacteria; phylum Bacillota; class Bacilli; order Tumebacillales; family JAQBPP01; genus JAQBPP01. The sequence goes on from JAQBPP010000075.1 coordinate 12,749, forward strand.
CGCCACCACAATGTCTCCGTTATTGGCAGATGACTGCTGCCGAACGATCACCATATCCCGATCCAAAATGCCAGCTTCAATCATCGAGTCTCCTTGAACATTCAATAAAAAAACACTGCTGTCACCGACATAACTCTTCGGCAGTGGAAAGTACTCTTCAATATTCTCGATGGCTGTAATCGGAGAACCTGCCGTTACCTTGCCAATTACGGGAGCCATCACTGTTGAGAATTGAAACTGCGACATCGAGTCCTCATCTAATACTTCGATTGCACGCGGTTTAGTGGGATCACGTCTTATTAAACCCTTCTGTTCAAGCCTTGCCAGGTGGCCGTGGACGGTCGAACTGGATGCTAGTCCAACTGCGTCACCGATTTCCCGTACGGATGGGGGATAGCCCTTATCCCTTACTTCATTTTTAATAAAATCGATAATGGCTTGCTGACGTTTGGAAACCTTCATCACTAGCGCTCCTCCAACACTACCTTATTCTGACAAAAATTATAACATAGTTGTACAAAAAAATACAAACATAAGTTCTTATTTTTGTTGACAAGAACGTTTGTTCTTATTATGATAGGGATACACAATACGAACATACATTCTATTTAATTCAGTTTTTGTTGCCATCAGGAGGCGCTAGTCAATGAATTCCACCAGTTACGCATTTTGTATCCAATCATCAGCTGACACTCGCAAACGTTTAAAAAAACAGCGCAGCAAATTTGTTGATCGAACCCATAGGCTCATTCGCAGTTGTCTGTTATCCATTGCTGCTTTTGCTATTATTCTGGGTGCTTCTTTTTTGCTGATCAATCAACCCGCTGCAGAGGGTTCCGCGCCGTTACAAACCATTCTGGTACAACCGGGAGATACTTTATGGTCGCTCGCTGCTGATTATTCCAGTGGAATGGATCCCCGGGAATGGGTGAACGAGACAATGCGAATTAATCATCTAAGCAGCAGTACGATTCAAGCCGGGTTTCATTTGCAGATCCATGCGCATGTATCCAATTAAGTAAACAAAATTAATTTTGCCCCTGGATCGGCTCATTTTAATGCATAGAAAAACACCACTGCACATCCAGCGACTAGCAGCAGTTTAATTAGCGTTGTCATCAGTTGGCTCAATAAGGAAACTGCCCCTACTTTTGCGACGACAGTCAGATCTCTGATCTTCCTAACGCGCAGAAGTTCAGCAGCCATTGCTCCAATTGCGGGCCCTATGAAGATACCTAGTAAGGGAGTTAGCAGCAGGGGTCCGAGGATCGCCCCGATTACCGCTCCGATAACAGCCCATTTTGTCCCACCGACTCGAAGTGTACTCATGCTCGTTGCGAATGTATCGATTAACAGAAGCAGTGCGATTGTAAGAACTACTGCAATCCAGGCTGCAATACTTAGGTGTTGAAATCCGGCAATTGCTCCATACAGAAGTGGGGAAGCGGCTATAAATATCCAGCTTGGCAATAGAGGTACAATTGTGCAAATTATTGCCAGCAGAAATAGAAGACTCGTTATAATTGCTGCTATCATGACAGGGTGCACACCACCATGGTTATGATGAATTGTCACAAATTCATTGATCACTCATTGTCTGTTCTTTAAACTTCTGGCAGTGTAGATAGATTTCCTTCTTCATATTGATAGTTGCCCGCGCTGTGAGCAATCTCCCATGTTCCGTCTGGATGAAGATCAGTGATTGAATCCACTTCCCCGTTAAGTGCCATTTCTTTTGCTTCAGACACCTCAATCAGATCGCCGTGGTTGGTCAAGACGTGCGTTATGTCACCCTGCTCGTTTTTGCTCACACCTACAAATTTTACCCCCATATAGATCCTCCTGTTCACAATCTAAACTGCTTATTGATATTGCTTCTGTTGTCCGACATAGCCGCAGGTGGCAGTAATTGATGTTGACCTATATTCATTGTTTTTGAAATGAATGGCTGTTGAACGTTCTGTGCATGATGTTGTAAGGATGTCTGCTGTCCTCTTTTCGCAAAAACAGATTCATTCTCGGCAATTCCGCATACGCCGCACTGCATGCGCACCATTTCTCCGCGGTAAGGGATGAGCAGCGGGTCATCAGGACTAACCTGTTCCATCATTTCACCCGTCTGCGGGTCTAGTTTAACAGCAACAGGATATTGTTCTATTCGATAGAATCGCATGCGATTTCGGCAGTTCGGACAAGCGTATGGCATAGCAGAATTCCTCCTTGAAGCGAGATATTATTTGAAAAAGTGATCTTAATTTGTTCCAAAGAAGCTATTTTTATCCTACATGAATGGAAAATCCCGCATCAGTTTCTTGCCATGTGATCTTCTGTTAGGATAGAAGAATAATTATCAATTGTGTTTCGGACGATGAGTCAAGCAATTTTGTACTAAGGAGGGATTTCAATGTTGGATCCGCGTCTGACTGAATTGGCGGATGTGCTGATCAACTATTCGGTTGATTTGGAGCCGGGAGAGAATGTATGGATTGACGCAATTGGCATACCAACTGAATTGGTCAATGAGATTGTCAAAGCTGCGTTTCGTAGAGGAGGATATCCCTATGTTCACTTGGTTGATCCTCAAATTACAAGGACTCAAGTGAAATCAGGCTCGCGCGAAACATTTCGTAAATTAATGGAAGTAGACCGACAGAAAATGCAGCAAATGCAAGCATACATTGGGGTAAGAGGCGGTCTGAATGCTGCAGAAATGGCTGGATTAGATCCTGAACTGCAAAGTCTTTACCAAGCCGAATACAATCACAAGGTACATACAGAAGTTCGGGTAAAACATACGAAATGGGTAGTTCTCAGATATCCAACACCATCGATGGCCCAATCTGCGAACATGAGCACCGAATTGTTCGAAGATTTCTATTTTCAGGTTTGCACGCTGGATTACAAACGGATGGCTCAGGCGATGGAACCCTTGCTTCAATTAATGCAGACTACTGATCAAGTACACATTAAGGGACCTGGGACTGATCTATCCTTTTCCATACGCGGCATAGGAGCCGTGATGTGCTGTGGCCGTCGGAATTTGCCAGATGGCGAAGTGTATTCTGCACCGATTAGAGATTCTGTACAGGGAACGTTGGCGGTGAATACATCATCTATCTATCGAGGAGTGAGATTCGAGCAAATTAAATTTCGTTTCGAGCAAGGGAGAATTGTCGAAGCCTCAGCTAATCACATGGAGCAGATCAATCGTGTACTGAATACGGACGAGGGAGCCCGATATATCGGAGAATTTTCCATTGCTGTAAATCCTTATATTCTTTTGCCAATGAATGATACGCTGTTCGATGAAAAAATAGCGGGATCCTTTCACTTCACCCCAGGGCAATGTTACGACAGAGCGTACAACGGGAATCATTCCGCAATCCATTGGGATTTAGTTACTATTCAACGGCCAGAATTTGGCGGCGGGGAAATTTGGTTTGACAACCGATTGATTCGCAAGGATGGCCGATTCTTGATCCCGGAATTAGAAGGGTTGAACCCTGAGTATCTTGTCACGAAAGGAGCCCAGGAATAATGATCGATCCACGTTATACGAAGTTGGCTGCGCAATTATTGAATTACTCGGTAGAACTCAGGGCTGGTCAAAACTTATTGATAGATGCTTACGAAGTGGATTCTGCACTTGTTCAAGTTTTGGTTGAACAGGCTGCTTTACTTGGTGGATGCCCCTTTGTACGATTGCGTAATGCACAGGTTACGCGGCAGCTGCTGCAGGGAACTTCGGTTGAATTCGCCAAAAGACAATGGCAACTTGACCGCACCTTGATAGAATCGCTGCATGCTTATATTCAAATTCGCGGCAGCAGCAACGTGTTTGAAAATAATGGAGTTCCTAGTGATCAATTGCATATACAAGAGAAATGGTATGGAAGTGAGTTCAGCAATCGCTTGGTGAACGACACCAACTGGGTGGTGCTGCAGTTTCCAACGCCTTCTTTTGCCCAAAGAGCCAATATGTCAACGGAGTCATTCGAGGACTTTTACTTCAATGTAAGTACGCTCGATTATTCTAAAATGGATCGGGCGATGGCGCCATTGGTCGAGTTAATGGATCGAACTGATCGGGTAAGATTAGTAGGTGAAGGGGTAGATCTTACTTTTTCCATTCAAGGCATCGGATCTGTGCCCTGTTCAGGTAAACGAAATATTCCAGACGGAGAGGTTTTTACCGCACCTGTTCGTGATTCGATCAATGGAGTACTCACTTATAACACGATGACCAATCGGAATGGCATTTCATTCTCAAATGTTCGATTCGTCTTTGAAGATGGCAAAATTGTGGAAGCAACTGCGAATCAGACGAAGGAATTGAACAAAATTCTCGATACGGATGAAGGCGCACGTTTTATCGGGGAATTCGCCATTGGTTTTAATCCATATATCCTTCATCCGATGAATGATACCTTATTTGATGAAAAGATTGCAGGATCATTTCACTTCACACCTGGCAAGGCCTACCAGGGGGCAGCGGACAACGGCAATCGTTCCCAAATTCATTGGGATATGGTGTCGATTCAACGACCGGAATATGGGGGTGGCGAAATTTGGTTTGATAATCGACTTATTCGCAAAGATGGGCTTTTTGTTCTCCCTGAACTTGAGGGTTTAAATCCAGCGCATTTAGTCTAATCTTGTGACACCATTTAATCGAGGCTATAATAAAACATGGATTCTGTCTGATTGATTAAAGGAGGAAAATACCACAATGGAGAACCGCTACGCATTAAGCCCTAACGAAACGAAGAAACTCACTACAGATGAACTAAGAAACGAATACTTAATTCCTAAGCTCTTTGTGGTTGGCCAAATCAAAATGGTTTACAGCCATCATGACCGCATTATCGTCGGTGGAGTGATTCCTGTCCAACCATTAAAACTGGAAGCCGGCAAGGAAGTGCTTGGTGCTGACTATTTCTTGGAACGGCGTGAAATTGGAATAATCAATATTGGACCAAAGGGCATTGTATCCGTTGATGGTGATGAGTATGAATTGGAAACCCAAGACGGTTTATATATTGGCTTAGGTCACAAAGAAGTGATTTTCCGCAGCAGCGACATAAACAAGCCTGCCAAGTTTTATTTCAACTCCACTCCAGCTCATAAGGCATATCCTACAGAGAAAATCGAGATTGGCAAGGCTGAAGCTCAGCATTTAGGCTCGATTAGTACATCGAATGAGCGGACGATTTATCGGTATATCCATCCGGACGGAGTGAAAAGCTGTCAGTTGGTGATGGGAATGACATTGCTCGATCCAAACAACATGTGGAATACGATGCCTTGTCACACGCACAACCGTAGAATGGAAGTTTACCTGTACTTCAATATGTCAGAAGACAGCGTAGTGTTTCACTTCATGGGCGAGCCGACCGAATCTCGCCATGTAGTCGTGCGCAACGAGCAGGCAGTCATTTCACCCAGCTGGTCCATTCATTCCGGTGTAGGCACGAGCAATTATACGTTCATTTGGGGCATGGCCGGCGAAAATCAAACTTTTGCTGACATGGATGTCGTCCCGATGCAACAGCTTAAATAATTTTATAAAGTGAAAATACACAGCAGGCAGAAAGTCGGAACGGATTTCTTGCTCCGATTGCGAGCAAAAGTCGCCAGGCATATATGTACTGAGTATTATTCGTTTTCATAAAGTGGAGATACACAGAAGGCAGAAGAGGAAACGGATTTCTTGCTCAGGTTGCGAGCAAAAATCACGGCGAAATCCGTTCCCCCTTTCTGCCTTCTCTCTATGTCCACATTGTAATAATCGAATTAAAGTCAGTATCATAATGTGCCTTTTCATGGAAAATATACCTCAAACTTTGTGTTATTAGATCTGGACAATAAGGTGGCAAGGTGTATTAGGTTCTTATCAGTGAA
>JAQBPP010000169.1 GCA_028287455.1 Bacilli bacterium
CCCAAATCGGCGCGCTGCAGTCATTGCTGGACAAAGGGGCAGAACCGCCGACGCCGCTTCAGCGCAGGGTAACTGAGTTAGGCAAATATTTCGTGACAGGTGCACTACTGGCAGGAGGGATCGTCGCCGCTGCCGGGTTGATGCGCGGAATTCCGCCCGCACAGCTGCTGATATCCGCAGTCACATTGGCCGCATCTGCGATCCCGGAGGGCCTGCCGCTGACCATTACGATCGCCTTGACAGCCGGCGTTATGCGCATGGCCAAACGCAAAGCTGTCGTGCGAAAATTGGCCAGTCTGGAGTCATTGGGTCGGGTCACCGTGATCTGTTCAGATAAAACAGGTACTTTGACCCGAAATGAAATGACTGTAAAAGAGCTGGCAACTACTGCCAAGCGGGTGGGCGTTACAGGAGACGGTTATACATTGCAAGGTGAGTTCTATCCAATCGAACAGCCAACTGATCAGGAATCGATCGTACTGGATGCGGATTTCCACCAATTGCTTCGGATCGGTTTATTGTGCAACAATGCTTCTTTGGAACAACAGGAAAAGAAGTTTAGGTTAATGGGTGACCCGACTGAAAAAGCGATCTTGACTGTTGCCATGAAAGCAGGCATCGACAAAGAAGTCTGGCATCGCCACCGGGAGATTCCGTTTGATTCAAGCACTGGCAGCATGAGTGTCGTATGTGAAGAAACAGATCAGGGCGAGCATTGTCTGCTGCTTACAAAGGGATCGCCTGAGTCGATCTTGCGAAAATGCGACCGTTATTTATGTGAGGGTGAAGTGAAGCCCTTGACAGAAGCAATTCAGAAACAAATCGAACAAGAAAACATGCGGATGGCAGAGCAGGCACTGCGCGTGCTTGGCTTCGCTTATCGTCCACTAGAGGATAAAGAAGATGTGCAGCAAGCGTTGGATGAAGGGCTGATTTACGTTGGTCTAATGGGAATGATTGACCCGCCGCGAGAGGACGTGCGATCCAGCATTGAGGAGGCACGTGCTTTAGGTATAAAACCTGTGATGATCACGGGTGATCACCCGATCACCGCCAGGGCAATCGGGGAGCAGCTCAGCATTTGCAGGCCAGGCGACCAATTGCTCACCGGAACAGACATCGACCAACTTTCTTTGGAAAAACTCGTGGAGCTGGTGCCGAACACAAACATTTTTGCACGCGTCACTCCCGAACATAAATTGCGGATCGTAGAGGCGTTTCAAAGAGGCGGAGAAGTGGTGGCCATGATGGGTGATGGGGTGAATGATGCACCTGCCATTCGCAAGGCGGACGTTGGGATTGCGATGGGCAGCCAGGGTACTGATTTGACCAAAGACACCGCCGGCATCGTGCTGATGGAAGACCACTTTCACTCCATTATCGATGGGGTTAAGGAAGGACGCAAGATCATTGGCAATATCCGAAAATCGATCGGATGCCTGATCAGCGGCAATCTTGCGGAAGTGCTGGTTGCCACCACTGCCGTGGTGATCGGTTTGCCGATGCCGTTGATTCCCCTGCAGATCCTGCTCATGAATCTATTGACTGATGCACTGCCCGCCATTGTACTTGCGACCGATTCCAAAGCTTCCAATAGCGAGCGACACAAGGATGTCATCGACCGATCGCTTTATCGTACAGTGCTTACACGTGGATCAATTCTAGGACTGTCTGCGCTGGGAGTATTTGCAGGCGCTCTTGCGCTGGGAGTGGCGCTGCCGCTGGCGCAAACCATCACATTTGCGACACTCGTTGCGGGGCAGATCTGGCAGACTGTGTCTTGGCGCAGGCTGGGCTCCACAGAGAATTATCAATTAACGAGCGATCGTCCGTTGCTGCTGGCGATGCTAGTTTCCTGGGCTGCACTGCTTGCCTCCATTTATTTACCAGGCTTGCAAGGAATTTTCGCCACGAGTTCGCTCAGACTTCCCCACTGGTTTGCCGTAATTGCTGTGTCCGGTGCAGTCTCCAATCTATCGGGCAGAGTCCTGACGACCATGCAGCAGCGTGAACATAGGATTGCGTCCAGCCCGGTTTCGGCTGCAGCCTAGAAATCCTGACGATGTTTATGTGCGGATGATTTTGTAATTTAATTGAAAGGCGATGATAGCGATGAAAGTGAACTTGACCGCAGAAGGAATCCTCACTGGAGTTGGAGTGATACTTGCGGCCGCAGTGTTGCTGCCGATGGTCGAATCTGTTTCTCGCCCTTTGGCGCAGGCTGGCGTGCAAGGTGTTGTTCTGCTAGGCAATCGAGTGAAAGGCGGAGTTGCGCTGATCAAGGAAGAAGTAGAAGATCTCGTTGCCGAGGCCCAATTTGAACGCATGAGGAAGAGCATTGACCGCGATATGAAGTAAGGGGTGACAAGTATGTTGAATCCGGAGATCACCAGAAATCTTGAGGAAGCCTACGACCATTTGCACGAGGCATTAAGAATCAGCATTGAATCTGTGCTGGCGGATAAAAGCTTGAAAACTCCAATCGGCGAAGCGTGGGAACAATTTCTCGGCAGGTTTTTCCGGATGATTCGTGCGGAAGGCAAGGAACACAAATTAAATTTGCTGTCGCTGATCTCCTTTCAAAAGGTGTGGAAATAGGGGGGAAGGTGGTAAACCCCCTTCTAAAGTTTTAAGAGTGTGTGGCATTACACAAATTCTAAACGGACACTGCTGTGAATTTTCGTCCTGATATCCTCGACGCTGCAGATTTGTTTCATAGTTCCTTTCTCCTCGAAGTTAAATACATGAATGGGCAGATTATAGTCGCGTGCGAGAATAAAAGCAGATTGATCCATTACTTTTAAATTTTGCTGAATCACATCGTCATAATGAAGCGTGCGATACATCGCAGCATTGGGATAATGATTCGGATCGGCATTATAAACTCCGCTGGTCCCTTGCTTTGCAGCAAGAATTGCGTCACATCTAACTTCAATCGCTCGTTGAACGGCAGGATAATCGGTAGTTACATAAGGCTGTCCTGTTCCGATATTATCCGCTTCCGCTCTTTCAATTCCCCAATTGTCGGCCATCTTCCCTCTAAAGATGTTCCCGCCTCCGATTACAATCGCTGCCTGGACACCAAATTCAGTATTTCCTGCGATGGCGCCGCCGCTTAACTTGATCAAAACCCGATTGTACCTGTTCACCTGCAGGCTCCTCCTTTTACAAAAAAAAGAACTAAAGCATTTAGCCTTAGCTCGTTTTCAATAAATTTATATGGGCATTCTCAACGAAATCCTTTAATTTTGATTTCATAGGAATACCCCCGTTAGTTTTACTTTTCGCCAAAGATATTTTATGCAATGGGCGAAAAATTTGCAATTCAAAATAATTGCATTGTTTTAGCTTATCATTTCAAGTAATATCCGCTACAATCAATTTGTAGAAGACCTTCCATTGTATTCCCTTGAAGGGTTAGGTGCTCTGAAATGAAAATGGCATTTATCGTATTTGATGGAATGACTATGATGGATCTAGTCGGTTTTTATGATGCGGTTACGCGTCTTAAACAGCTTATACCGAATGAAGATGTCTCTTGGGACTTCTGCGGCATCAAAGCTGAAGTATCTGATGACCGGGGTATGACGTTCAAAGTAAACCAGGTAAAACCAGTTCTAGCCGGTTATGACTTGATCTATGCTCCCGGGGGACTGGCCACTCGACAACTGCGCTTCGATCAAAATTTTATTGGGTGGCTGCAGACTGCAGCTGAGGTCAAGTACAAAATCTCAGTTTGCACAGGTGCATTATTGTTGGGAGCAGCCGGGTTTTTAACCGGCAAAAGAGCTACAACAAATCGAGTCGCATATGATTTACTGATACCCTATTGTGAGGAAGTGGTTCATGCAAGAATCGTAAGGGATGGAAATGTGATTACAGGCGGCGGCGTTGCAACTTCGATTGACCTGGGATTATATGTCGTTGAATCCTTTACGGATGCTGACACAGTTCAGCAAATTCAAACATTAATGGACTATCCTTATTACAAAGCAGGACATCTCAAATCGGATTATATCTTGTAGAGGAGGATTTTTGCGATGAATGGAATACCAAGACCGTTGGTACGGGTGTACCAGGCAGTGATTTTTTTGTTTGCCGTCTGGGCGATGGTGTCAGGAATCTATACGCTCTTATTAGTTCCTTTTCTGATTGGCGTGCATTCTTTAGTGACCAGACGAAACTTGTTGTTCAAGTTGCTTCGGCCTCTTTTGAAGAAGCCGCTGAACGAGTACTATTTGGAAGATCCGGATCAGCAGCGCTTCAATCAGTGGATTGCCGTGATTTGTTTAGGCCTATCGTGGATATTTTTTATGCTGGGTCTAAAGCTGTATGGGTACATTTTCGGCGGCATGGTGGCGCTTGCATCGGCAGTCGCCATTTGCGGTTTTTGCATAGGCTGTTTTCTTCGTTACCGTTATCTGATGTGGAAACATCAGCGTCAATCAAGCATCTAACCTCGGTCAACGCCGAGGTTTTTTTATGCCAGAGAAGCTGCTTCATTAAACAGGCCCAAAAACACTCGACGGGTCTGTTGCATTAAACTCACCAGACTCAGTAGCTGGGATTTGCCAGAAGAAATTAATTGCTATGTTCTGTTCTTTTGCCATCTTCTGCAGCTCTTCCATGAAAATGCCTCGGCCCGGGTCGCACGAAGGGCTATGCGAAATGCCAAGTCCGCCGACAATGTCATAGTCATGCTGTTGATAAATTTTCAGTTGGTCGATGACCGGCTGCAGAATGACACGACAATGGGCACGATATTCAGAGGTGTCATATTGTTCACGCGTCATCGGCGGACGATCAGGCCCTAACAAAGTAAACTCGGGACAAGGAAGCTGAACGGCGCCAAATCCTTGCTCGTGACACCAATCAATTGCGGACTGCATGATTCCGCTGCTGCGTGCTTCCTCAGGAATCACCGTATTTTGATTGATCACACAGTGAGACACCAGGATGATTTTCTTGCTACGCTTCATGCTGTGCTCCAGCTCCAGTGCCGACCATGGTCCTTGCCTTCAGTGATTTCGGCAGTCGTTGAACAATCAACAGGACCAAGATACAGGAGAGAATTTTATCGACAAAATTTGAAGTAATGCGAGGCAGGAAGGTTGCCGTAAAAATGTCCATGCCTGACTGCTTGAGCCACATTACAAACACGTCACTTGCTCCCCCAGTTAAACCATGAAACAGAGCAACCGCAATTGGTGATCCGATTAAAGGGGCAACAACTGAGATGATTAAGCCCGAAATGATCGCGGAGATCCAATTGAAGCCGTACTTGGCTGCAATAAATCCTACAACAAGACCAACTGCCCCATTTACTAGTCCAAAGGGGATATCAGTAGGCCCAGCCGTGATGCCGGAAATCAGATTGGTTAAAATTCCAACTGCGAATGCCCAGTAAGGTCCAAATAAGACCGCCACAAAAATAGTACCTACTGTGTCTAGATACAACAGTGGAATCTTCAGGTTCGCTGCGGTTGACCCCACGATCACATTAACTGCAATGGCCAACGCGCTAAAAACTAAGATATACGTTCTACGATTCACAATTATCCTCCTTATAACAAATAGTTAATACATCCATTCCTATTAATTATATAATATAATTTGGATAATTTGTTAGAACCATCTAAAGAGAGTGACCTAAAAGATGATACGAATTGAGAATGTATCTTATCAATATCCGTTTTCTGATCGACAAGTTATTCGAAATATTACCTTAGAGATTCAGAAAGGTGAGCATATCGCAATCCTCGGCGCGAATGGATCCGGGAAATCCACTCTTACCCGCTTATTGAATGGGCTGCTTTTCCCGCAAACTGGAAGTATTCAAGTGGATGGACTCCTCACAACAAATAGTAAAACGATTGGTGATATCCGCAGAAAAGTGCAGATTGTTTTTCAAAACCCTGACAACCAAATTGTAGGCACTACGCTGGAAGAAGATATTCGATTTGGGCTTTCCAACATTGGCTTTCCGATAGAGGAAATTGAATCACAAGTAAATCATGTATTAAAACTGGTTGGATTGGAGGGGCAGCAGCGGAAATCGGTTCATGCTCTATCGGGGGGAGAAAAACAAAAATTAGCGCTTGCGAGCGTACTTGCGCTGTCGCCCCAATATCTCATCCTCGATGAAGCAACTGCTATGCTCGACCCAGGATCCAGACGGCAATTCCTGCAAACGATTCAGCAAATCAGATCAGATGAACAGAGGTCGATTGTGACAGTTACTCATTATTTCGATGAGGTAGTGAACGTTGACCGGATTGTGTTGCTAAAGGAAGGGCAAATAGAGCGGATTGCAGAACCTCAGCAGCTAATTCAGCATCCAGAAGTTCTCGAAGCGTGTGGAGTTGAACTGCCGTATTTGCCTGCCATTGCTCAGCAATTGCGAACCATAGGGATTAAAGTGAATCCTTTTCCAACCATACAAGAATTGGTGGATGTTCTATGCAGATAATACTTCAGAGTGTGTATTTTAGTTATGACAAAGTAAATAAGAAAAAATTTAAATACGATGACTACACAGTAAAAAATATCAATATGCACATACAGCAGGGAGAATTTATCGCGATTGCTGGTCACTCAGGTTCTGGAAAATCCACTTTGATCCAGTTGATTAAGGGACTTTTTTCCCCAACTGAAGGAACTCTTTTACTTGCAGGCGAGAATCCATGGGATAGGCAGCAGCGGCGGTGCACACAGCAAAAGGGCAATAAAACGCAGTTTGACTCGATAGGGTTAGTCTTCCAATATCCTGAACACCAACTTTTTGCTGCTACGGTTTATGAAGATATTGCCTTTGGCCCCACACAGCAAGTGAAACAAGAGGTTTTAGATCGACCGGCTGAGCAGTGGGTGCAGGAACGTGTCAAACGGGCAATGCAGAAGATGAATTTAGAGGATGAACGGTTTCAGGACAGTAATCCTTTTGATTTAAGCGGGGGTGAACGCCGCAGAGTGGCCATTGCGGGTGTCCTAGCTGCAGAGCCGCAAATTCTGATTCTCGATGAACCTACAGCTGGCATGGACCACTTTGCGCGAACGAGTCTATTTCAAACTCTACATCAATTGAATCAACAGGAAAACGTGACTATTATTCTGGTTAGTCATCGATTGGAAGAAATTTTGGCTCATGCATCCAGACTCATGTTGATGGGGGATGGGCAAATCCTGCGTGATGGTGACCCCAGGAAACTTTTAGCTGATTTCGCTTTTTTGGAGTCCATTCAGATGGAGAAAATTGAACCAATGCAGTTCAGTATAGCACTGGCCGAGTTTGGCATCTCCGTGCAGGACCCTTCTAATGTGTCAGAGGTTAGCCAAGCAATCAAAAATTATCTTACTGCGACAGCGCGTTAGGGTGGCAATCATGCGAGAATCCGCAGAAAACTTGGTCGTTTTGTATACTGCTCGAAATTCCTGGATCGAAACCGTTTCACCTTTTGCGAAACTAGTATTTACATTATTTATGACCCTCAATCTGATTATGATTCATCAACCGATCTGGATGCTTGGAATGCTGACAGGAATTGTGGTCTTGTGGAGAACGGCCAAACAGACCTGGAGGCATTTACTGTTAAGTATTGTTCCAGTTGCATTCTTGTTCGCATCTACAATGGTGTACAATCTATTATTGACAGAGAACGACAATCACACAGCCTGGTTCAACGTTGGCACATTCAAGATTACCCAAACGGGTTTACTCAATGGTACTGCAATGTGCATACAAATTGCCGGAATTGTCATGATATTCTCTTTCCTTGTACGAACCACTGCACCGACGTCGCTTGCAGACGGATTGGAGACCTTGTTTAGCCCCCTAAAAAAGTTGGGTGTTCCTGTTCACGATTTGGTCCTCATGTTTACAATCGCGCTTCGATTTCTGCCAATTCTCAGCAGCGAGTTCCATAAAATCCGCAAAGCCCAAATTGCTCGCGGGTTCGGATTTCATGAAGGAACTTTGTCGCGGCGTCTGCGAAGTCTGTTTCCGCTGCTATTCCCAATCTTCATTCAAACGATGATGCGGGCAGATGAATTGGCTACTGCGATGATCGCAAGATGCTATACTGGCGAGGCAGGCAGAACACCGCTGCGAATTCGAAACCCAAGGGCAAGCTGGCTCGATTCATTCATAGTCGGTATACCTGTTGTGCTGTTGGTCGTATATCTGATTATCTATTGCAAAAGGGAACTGAGCTTATAGCAGAATACAGCCATTAAAGGGGAGACACAATGAGCCCGGGTATGTACAATCGTTTAGATAACCTTAGAGTGATTGTGGATGAAATGCTGCTGAAAATGACCGATGCTACCCTAGCACGAAATGCTTATGTTCAACTGTACGGCGCGTCTGGATTCGCAGCCATGCTCGCCGCCAAAAGAGGTCTTAACCAGGAAATTGCTGCAATTGCTGGTTTGATGCATGATTATTACGCTTTTAAAACTGGCATCACAGAATTTAATGACCAAAATTCAGCCGAAGCCGTAAGACCTATCGTGCGTGATTTAGGTATTTTTACTAATGATGAACGGAAAACGATACTTTGCGCAATTTTCCACCAAACTGAGTTAGGCAGCATACATGACGATTATGATGAACTGATCAAAGACGCAGTTGTCGTGCAGCGCTACTTTTACAATGTGGGCAAAAAAGTGCCAAGCAAAGAAGCTTGGCGGGTTAAAAATGCTCTCAGAGAGTTAGCATTGCCATACGATTTTGAAGCAACGGATGAAGTGTTTGAGAACAATGAGACTAGTTCAAAACGTAATCAAGTGGATAAACGGAGGATGCTGGCTGACGTTGCTGAAAAATTGGCATCTTTAGGCATTGAAGGTATTCCAGCAGATCACAATTATCGCGATATATGCCGCTATTGGCCGGAAGATAAAATTTATCAAGGAATAAAAGGATCCTGGTGTGCGGCATTTGTTTATCACTGCTGCAGAAAAGCAGGTTTTCTGCTGCCGATCAGATACCCTAATGGAATGTGTCGGTTTGCCGGTGTAGGTGCGTGGCAGGAGTGGGCGAAGCTGCCCGATGTGAATTTTTTTCATAGTGCTTCTGATAAAGGCTTCACTCCCCTACGGGGTGACATTGTTATCTACGAAAAACTTTTAACAGACGAACCTCATGACCATATTGGGGTGGTTCTCTCGTGCGAGCAGGAAGACCTGTTTGTTGCAGAAGGAAACATGGACAACAAAAATAAATCTTCGTTAGTACATAGAAACAGATGGGGAAAAATATCAGGATATATTCGCATAGACAATGGGTATCACTATAAATTTTGTGGTGAATATAATCCGAGATTGGATTGATTAAGGTGGGATGGTGAAAGTATCGATTTTGTCAGAATGTGTAGGACCAGATGCTTTAATAAAGTTTAAATCACAAAAATTTTTTCCAAGGTGTTTATATATATCATCTGATGGTAAAATGATATATATAAGGAGTTGTTTTTATGATGTCTTTCCGTAACAGTTACCTAGATAAAATACCCTTAAACCATTCAATTCTTAACCTGCTTTCCCAAATACAGGAGTACAAAGGGAAACAGGATCTATACAAGCAACAAACACCAGAAATCTTAGATTCTTTAAAACAAGTAGCAATTATACAAAGTACCGAATCCTCAAATAGGATCGAGGGGATTTATGCAACTGACAAAAGGATTGCTGAGCTAGTAAAACTTAAAGCTTCACCACAAAATCGTTCGGAAGCTGAAATTGCAGGATATAGAGATGTACTTGAAACCATACACTCTTCAGCAGAGCATATTAGAATTTCAACAAATACTATTCTTCAGTTACACCGAGATCTTTTGAAACTGGCTACAGGTGTCGGTGGTAGATGGAAACAGGTTGATAACTCTATTAAAGAAATTTTACCAACAGGAGAGCAGATCATCAGATTTGAGCCAACCCTCGCATGGAAAACTCCAGAGGCGATGGAGGAATTAGTTCAAGCTTTCCGGATGGAAAGGGAACAAAAGAACATCCATGATCTAATTGTTATAGCAGCCTTTATACTTGATTTCCTGTGCATACA
>JAQBPP010000170.1 GCA_028287455.1 Bacilli bacterium
CAAGCCTACATTCCTCTCACAGCAGACGCAGGTGAATTGGCGGAAGCCGACTTTGGGCGGTTGGTTGCCAAGCTTTCCGGAAAGACAACCGATGTACATCTTTTTGTGATGCGTGCGATCCAGTAGTGTGATTTTCGCACATGCCTTTTCCTCAGAAAAGATTGAGGCCTTCTTGGAAGGGCATCGCCTTGCGTTCGAGTGGTTTGGCGGAGTTCCATGTGGAGTTCGCTATGACAACCCGAAAACGGCGGTGACTAAGATTCTTGCCGGTCCCTTACGGGAAGAACACCAACTCTTGTCTAGTTTGCGAGCCCATTACTTGTTCGATAGTGATTTTTGCCGCCCTGGTGAACCGCATGAGAAAGGTAGTGTAGAAAATGGAGTAGGGTTTGTTCGCCGACACACTTGTGTCCCCATACCCGATGTTCCAGACCTTGAGACATTGAACGCTCATCTGCTGGCCTGGTGTGAAAAACAGCGGAATAAACACTGGACCTTGTGGGAACAGGAATGCGCCGCACTTCGGACATTACCGTTACACCCGCATCGCTGTGCAACGACCCGACCCGTGGTAGTGAATAAACTCTGTTTGGTTAGTTTTGATCATAATCGCTATTCTGTGCCCAGTGTCTATGTGGGAAAGACATTGCTCTTACGAGCCTATGCCGAACGGATTGAAATTCTAAACCGAGATCAGGTCGTGGCTCAACACGTACGTTGTCATGAACGGAAGTGTACATTCATGGAATTGGAGCATTATTTGCCCGTTCTCGCCTACAAACCGCATGCCTCTACACATGCCGCCGTTGTTCGCCAATTGCCGGAGATCTACCAGCGTATTCGCCTTCGTATGGTGAATAGTAGACCAGATGGATATAAAGATTTCGTAGCTATTTTGCTCTTACACCAGCAATTTCCGGTGAGCGATATTGTTAAAGCCATTGAAACCATTGGGGCAGATGTGGTGACTGCTGAACAAATCCACGCTCACCTGTTCAAAGGGGTTGCTTCTTCGGCCGCACAAGTTCCTGACGAACTGCAAGTGTATCGGCTCACCAAGCAGAATCCGGCTCGCTACGACACACTGGTGAGAGGAGTGGTTCACTGATGGCTGACGAGATTCACGCCGCCATGATTGAGATGTACTGCAAGGAACTCAAATTGCCTGGGCTTCGCAAGGCCTATGGAGCTCTTGTTCGAGAGGCGCTGAATAACGGGCAATCTATGCTCCAGTATCTTTCTGCTTGTTTAGCGGAAGAAGTGGAATCCCGCAAGCAAAGCCGCTTGCAAACCTATACACGCCAAGCTAGATTCCCTGCACAAAAGACTTTACAGGAGTTTGATTTCACTTCAATCCCAACATTACCGAAACAACGCATCCTGCATCTGGCCGAAGGCGAATTCATTCGCCAGAAAGAAAATGTGGTATGCATGGGTGCAAGTGGTACAGGAAAGACGCATATTTCGATTGCTATAAGCCTTTCGGCCATTGCCGCCGGATACAGAGTCCGATTTGTGACAGTAATGCAACTCATCCAAGAGTTGTTACAGGCTGAATCTGAATACCGACTTCCTCGCTATTTACGGATGTGGGACAAGTATGATCTGGTTTGTTTGGATGAACTCGGATATGTCTCCCTAGCGCAAGGCGGACCGTTGTTATTTCAATTTTGTGCGGATCGGTATGAAAAGGGTAGCTTGCTTGTTACAACGAACCTTGAGTTTGCTAAATGGACGGATGTATTCCACGATGCAATGCTGACTACAGCGCTGCTAGATCGATTGACCCACCATTCACATATCTTACTTTTTGATGGAGAGTCGTTCCGTTTCCGAGAAAGCCAGAAACGTATGATCCCAACAGGTTAATACAAGATTGGGGAAAGATCGGTGAAGAAAAAAAGGTGGTCAATTTTTCGGTTAGCAAAGTGGTCAACTTTTCGATTGACAAACACACGCGATAATACTCGACATCTCCGCCAAAGGAATGGCCGACTTTCTTTGTTAAATCATAGACCTCTGTACAAAGTTCTCCATAGTAACTGAAAGACATAAGTGTTTTCCCTCCGAGTTTATACGGCACGGAAGGAATTAATGACGATTAGTGATTATCCCTTCCGCACCTCGAATTTTACGAAATATGCAAGAAATTTGATTGTTTTCATGATAATCACTCTCTTTCTTATGTAATGCTTTTATTATAACTTCATACTGAAAAAATTGTGTTATTCTTGATATATTTTCCCAAGCAATTTCCCAAGTTCTTCGATCGCCTGTTCTTCCTGTTCCCCGTCCGTTTCAAGGGTGACTTCATCCAGATGTTTAAGCCCTAACGTCAATACGCTAAGGGTGCTTTTTCCGTTCGCTTTCTTATCGTTTTTGATTAAAGTCACATTACACGGATAGGTGCCTGCCTTTTGTACAAACTCCTTTGCCGGCCTTGCATGAAAACCCGCAGGATTCAAAACCGTGAAGTTCTTAGAAATCATGACACGTGCTCCTTTTACCATTTTTTTAAACGATCTGTCCAGGTGTCTGCAGCAGTGTCCTTACCTTGCCTCGCACTTGGTCGTTTCCGCGCAGACTCAACAGCATTTCCGTCTGGCCGGACCACTCCAGTTTGGACAATTGACGTATCAAGGCTCTTGCAGGCAAAATTGACGTTGCACTCATGCTAAACTCGTGCAAGCCCAGCCCGAGCAGAATCGGAATCGATGTTTCATCCCCTGCCATTTCTCCGCACATGCTGACCCATTTCCCTTCTTTTTCAGCAGCTGTAATGACCATCTGCACTAACCGAAGGACTGATGGATGGTACGGTTGATACAAGTAAGCTACTTTTTCATTCATTCGATCGGCTGCCATCGTATACTGAATCAGATCGTTTGTTCCGATGCTGAAGAAATCCACTTCTTTCGCAAAGATGGAAGCTGACAGCGCTGATGAAGGAATTTCCACCATCATGCCGACTTCGATCCGATCAGCTATACTGACTGCTTCCTTGATCAGCTTGTCCCTTTCGTCTAACAAAATACGCTTGGCTTCCATGAATTCTTCCAAAACAGCAATCATTGGGAACATGATTTTGAGGTTTCCGTGAGCGCTGGCTCGAAGCAGTGCTCTAAGCTGCGTTCTGAATAAGTCCTGATGTTCCAAACACATTCGAATTGCACGGAATCCCAAAAATGGATTCTGTTCTTCTGGAAGCGGCAAGTAGGGAAGTTTTTTGTCACCGCCAATATCCAAAGTTCGAATGACAACTGGTCTTTGTCCCATTCTGTCAAGCACATATGTATATACCTGAAACTGCTCATCTTCACTAGGCAATGAATTGCGGTTCATGTACAAAAACTCCGTCCGGAATAATCCGATTGCTTCCGCTCCGTTTTCAATTGCTTTTTCGACATCCTCTACACTGCCGATATTGGCTGCCAATTCCACTCGATGGCCATCTTTCGAAACGGTAGGCTGATTCATCAGTGTTCGCAGCTCAGATTTGTGCTGCTCGTATTGTTCTCTTTGCCGCTCGTACTCATGAAGTTCATCCATGGTTGGGTTCACAACGATTTGTCCATTCAAACCGTCCAGAATGACGGTTATCCCACTGTCAATAGTTGCCGCCGCTGCACCAACTCCGACGATCGCTGGAATTTCCAGTGAGCGAGCCATAATCGCGGAATGTGACGACCTGCTTCCGATTTCAGTGATAAATCCTTTTACCAATGTGCGATCCAACTGCGCAGTGTCGGAGGGTGTCAAATCGGCAGCAATCAATATGGATGGTTCGGTGATGGCTGATGGTGCACTGTAATCACGGCCTAACAAATAACTCATTATCCGTTGGTTCACATCCCGCACATCGGACGCTCTCTCTCTGAGCCGTTCATCGTCCATTCCTTCCAGTAATTCAATGAACTTATGGGAAGTTTCATGCAAGGCAAACTCCGCATTGATTTTCTGCTGCAAAATTTTTTCTTTTATCGCATCGATGAGTTCCGGATCTTCCAGAACCATCAAATGCGCCTCGAATATTTCCGCTTTTAACGGTCCGAGCCGCTGTTCTGTCATTTTGCGGATCGATTCCAGATCCTGTTTGGCTTGGTCGACCGCTTTTTGAAAACGAATCGATTCCCTTTGCGGATCTTCGACTACTGTACGCACCACTTCATATTGGACGGATTGCAACCGATAAGCTTTGGCAATCGCGATTCCCGGAGAAGCGGGCACTCCCGTCAAAATGGCACTCATTCGGCACACCTCCTGATGTTCTATTGCGATTTCGATTGCAACTGCCGCACTTGGTCCAAGACCAGCTGATGAACAGGATGGCCTGGTTCAATTTGTGTATAGTACGTTATTGCTTGGGATAAGCCTTTTTCTTGAATGGTTTGCTGCAGTTCAACTGCTTCCGGATCGCCGGGAAAATCAAACAATAAACCTGCTGCGATCGCTGCCGTTAAATGATCGATTGAAAAACCGCGGTTATACGCTTCAAGCGCAGGTTTGACTAATCTGTCATTTGGGGACAGCTTGCGTATCGGCGAACGTCCGACTCTCACCACCTCATCCGTCAAATAAGGATTGCGAAATCGTGCCACTATTTTATTGATATATCGCTTGTGGTCATTTGCGTCAAAATTGTGTTTGGCTACCAACAAGGCACCGGTTTCTTCCATCACTTGAGTCACCTGATCGCAAATGCCGGGATCCGCCAATGCTTGCTGTATTGTGGTTTGCCCTGACAAATAACCTAGATATGCCGCACAGCAGTGCCCTGTATTTACCGTAAACAGTTTGCGTTCAATGTAGGGCAGCAAATCATCTACGTAGTGAACGCCTCGTAATGGTGTGAATTTGCCAATCATTTGCGACCGATCGATAATCCATTCAAAAAACGGCTCCACTGTAACGTGAAGCGGATCATCATTATGCTGAACAGGAACAATACGATCAACTGCCGCATTAGGAAAAGCAGTGAATCGTTCTGCTTGTGCTTTTAAATCATCGGTTAATTGGGTATATATGTGTTCTTTCAGCTGACTGCTGGCTTTTATTGCGTTTTCGCACGCAATGACATGAAGAGGTGGTGCTTTCCTTGTGATTCTAAGCGCAATACCTGCTGAGATTGTAGGTGCAATATGTTTTAGAATGTTGACCCCTACAGCGGTGGTTACCAAATCGGCTTGCGCTATTGCTTCCGCGACATTCTCCATATCATTGCCGCTTAGTGCTGTGACATTTCTGACCACCATTGTCTCATGACTTTCATCTGCAAGTGACACGGTGTATTCATGCCTCGTTTGGAGCAGGTTTACCAGTGTTTCATTGACGTCAACAAAACAAATCTCATAATTCGATCGAAACAGAATTTGACCAATAAATCCCCGTCCGATATTCCCTGCACCAAAATGTACAGCTCTCATGTTACAGTCCTCGTTCAAAGATTTCGATGATCTCTTCGGCCGAACTTGTTTTCAGGATTCTCTCAAGATTTCCCTCTTCAGAACAAATCATCGCGACATTCGTCAAAATATCCAGATGCTCGTCACCTAATGCTGCAATTCCAATTAACAAATACGCAACGTTGCCTTCCCCAAAATCCACACCCGCTGGAATTTGCACGATCGATAAGCCTGTAGAGTGGATCATCGCTTTGGAATTGTTAGTGCCGTGCGGAATTGCAAGTCC
Source organism: Bacilli bacterium (assembly GCA_028287455.1). Taxonomy (GTDB): domain Bacteria; phylum Bacillota; class Bacilli; order Tumebacillales; family JAQBPP01; genus JAQBPP01. The sequence goes on from JAQBPP010000170.1 coordinate 5,689, forward strand.
TCCGCCCATGTAGGTGGAAAGGGTCTGCTCTCTTTCGAGCATTTTTTCAATGTAATCCTGGGAAGCGTGACCCGCATCAACAAGAAGCTGCCCGGCCAAACGAATGGCTTCCTGTTTATTCGCTACTGTTGCATTTAGTTTCACTTTGTCAGTCGATAAAATGCTGTTTGCCACAAGAGTTCCTCCTGCATCCGTCAGTGGGTTAGTCTTCAGATAATCTTTTGA
>JAQBPP010000097.1 GCA_028287455.1 Bacilli bacterium
CGATAGGGGCGACTTTGGAGGCGATCCAAGGAGGCAAAGAGCAAGTATTTGCGATCGCTGAATCTGCTCGCAAGGAAAAGATGGCCCTGGAGGCAGAAGCGGAATTAATTCGCAAAGAGGTGGACCAGCTCAATCTTGAAGCGGATCAAATGGAGATTGACTACCACCGCAGCAGGCATCTGCTGGCACAAGTAAGCAGCAACTTTACACAATCAACTGAACGAGTGATTCGGGAAGCGTACGATGAATCTCATTCGTATCAAATAAAATTGCTGTTGGCCAGGGAACGTCAAGCCCGTTTGCAAGTGCGCCGCGATGAACTGGTGTACCGACTCAGACGGACAGAAGATACGATTCAACGGGCAGAGAAGTTGGTAAGCCAACTGAGCGTTGTGTTTAGTTATTTGTCGGGGGATTTGCAGCTGCTAGGGGCAGCGTTAAAGACAGTCGAAGAGCGTCAGACCTTGGGCTTTCAGATCATTCAGGCCCAGGAGGAAGAACGCAGGAGAGTAGCGCGCGAGATTCATGATGGACCTGCGCAAATGATGGCCAACGTCGTACTGCGGGCTGAAATTTGTGAGAAGATGCTTGATCGGGATCCGGAGAGGGTTCGGGTAGAACTAAGCGAATTAAAACTTACAGTTCGTGAAAGTCTGGTGGAAGTCCGAACCATTATTTCTGATTTGCGGCCGATGGCGCTGGAGGTTTTGGGTTTAATTCCAGCGCTGCGGAAGTATGCTGCCGTGTTCGAAGAAAACTTCCGGATTCCTGTGAATCTGCGTTTCTTCGGCTCGGAACGACGGCTTTCGCAGTCCATCGAGGTGGCGTTGTTTCGCACTGTACAGGAGTGTTTGACGAATGCGTACAAGCATGCCAAAGCCACTGAGATTACAGTGCGAATTGAACTGCTTCCGGATCAAGTCAATCTGCAAGTGCAGGATGATGGAGTTGGTTTTACGGCTGAAGAGCAGTTCGTTAACGATGGGAAGCATTTTGGACTGCTTGGCATGCGCGAGCGAATCGCTTTGTTTGATGGCAAGCTGGATCTTCGCTCGTCTGCGGGGTCAGGAACAAAAATCATCGTTCAACTGCCGCTTGGCAATGAGGGAGGTAAATCAAATGCAGCGCTCTAAAATTCAGGTGATGTTGGCAGATGACCATACCTTGTTTAGGCAAGGACTGCGCCGGGTATTCGAACTGGAGGACGACATTGAAATTATTGGCGAGGCAAGCGATGGACTGACGATTGCCCAACTTGCCCTGCAGTACAAACCGGATGTTGTGATTATGGACATCAATATGCCGGGCAAGTCTGGTGTCGAGGCAACACGTGATATTCGGATGGACTCTGCCGAAATTAAAGTACTGATCCTATCCATCCACGATGACGAAGAATATGTGTTTGAAACCATCCGCGCAGGCGCAAACGGATATCTGCTGAAGGATGTGGAATCTGAAATGTTTGTGGAGGCTGTCAGACAGGTGTCGGGTGGGGCATCGTTTGTTCATCCGCGCATTACAACCAAACTTTTAACTGAATTTCAACGGTTGTCGAACAATTTGCATGCAGCTGGATATGCTGATGGGGGCGATGAGGAATCACCCGCATGGCAGGAGATTCTCACAGCTCGCGAGATGGAAATTCTCTCGTTAATGGCTCAGGGCAAAAGCAACCGATCGATCGGCCAGGCGCTCTACATTTCGGAAAAGACAGTAAAAAATCACGTTTCGTCTGTGCTCAGCAAACTAGATGTCGATGATCGTACACAGGCGGTGATTCTTGCTGCTCAAAAAAGTTGGGTGAAACTGTAAGCGAATCACCGGCAGTTGCCCATCCGCATAAGCTACATCAAACCCATTCGTAACCATTCCCTTGTGGGGGATAGATCGCGATTGCGATGGAGGGTGTAGACGATGCTTACCATTTCTTTGTGGGCTTTCGCGTGTATTGGAGTTGTCTGGGTACTGTTTTCACTTGTTAAACTAAGCAAACGTTTAACTCCCCAATCAGGTTGTCTGGAGATGTATGTTACGAACGGAGAGACGTTTGTCGAGGGAGTCATCCGATCGCTTGCACCGTGTATAAAGTCGAATCGCGCCGTTTCCATGGTCATCTATTGCGTGGATTGTACGGATCAAACGGCGGATATTGTCAGCAGGCTCCACTTGCTTGACCCGTGGTTCACTTTTCAGGTTTATCCGGCAATCCCGCTGGAAAACACGGTGCATCAGATGGCGCATGCGCCTAGTGAGGACAGTGAAGTATGTCGAATCCGATTAACTTCTGGACAGAATCCCAAAGAGGCCATTCGCTTCGTGCAGAATTGGCTGCAGAAAATGTAGAAAAATAGGACTTTTGGTCTATATGCAATTAATTGTACTAGTTATAAGATAGGGACATAAGATGAGTCAATCACAAAAGGCAAACTCGATGAAAGTCGAGGACGCAAAGCCATGGGTCTACTATCGATACCCCCATATCGATTATGATCGCCAGGTTGCTGATTGTTCCGGGCCGTGTACCCGCTTTCAGTTACCTAACTGAAAGCGGGTCTTTGTTTCTTTGGCTCATCTGCCGTCGAATTGGCGGCAATGAAAGAAATGTGCAAGCGTGTAAAAACGCCTGCATCCCCCACCCCCCAATGAATGAGACGCGCAAGGTTCTCGTGAGAGAACCTTGTTCGCGTCAATTCTTTTCCCTTCAGTTGAGCCAGTAAGGAATGAACATTTTCTCATTACTCAATTCAGATATGGATTGGATCAAGGTGACTCATGGGAGAGTTTTCCGTTTATAGACGGCTGGTGAGTATATACGGGCTGATCGCATTACTCATTGTCCCGTATATGGTGCGAGCGCAATGGCATTCACTCGGTGGATACCAACTGCGTTTTCTCGCTTTGCTTGCGGTCGTCGCTATTTTCAAAGAGGTTTTTCCCGTCGTACGCGGTTCGATCGCGGTGTCGTTGTCGCTGACCGTTTATTTAATTGTATTTGCCTGGTATGGTTATGCTGCTGAAATGATCATGAGCCAGTTCATCATGCTTGCTGCAGGTCTGATGGTGAAGCGCAAGCGGAATTGGGAACGATTAGCTGCAAATTCTGTCATGTTTCTACTGATGTCCACATTTAGTGCGCTTGTGTTTCAATGGTTAGGAGGGCACACAGGGGAGCCGGTAATGACGCAGTGGCTGCCTTACACTGGGTATTTTTTGACTTACTTCATCATCAATCATCTGATCTTGTTTACATACCTGTTGTCCCGCAGCACGTTTCAGCCCCAGCTTCATTTTCGGGGGATTGGATTTGATTTGTCAGCTTCGATTTTTGCCGCATTTCTGGCCTTCCTTACGGTGGAAGTATTTAGCCTCTGGACGGAATCTTCCCGCTATATTCTAGCGATCCCTTTGCTCACCATTGCGTATATATTTAAGCTGTACAATGATCTTTCGCAGTCCAATTACCAGTTTTCGGTCTTAGCCAAGATGGGAGCTAAATTTACTGCCGAGCTTGAACTGAACCGTATGTTTGAAGTTTTAACAGTGGAACTGCGTAAACTCATGGATTACTCTGTCTGCTGCGTTTATTTCATCAATGAAGAATTGCGTGTTCTGGAACCGGTTTGTGTCAAAGCCAATACCACGGAATACGAAGAGGGGATGGCGGTGATACAGGTTCCGCTCGGTGGGGGACCAATTGGACATGCTGCGCTGTCCGACCAGCCGATTTTAGTCGATCGTGTACGCAAGCGAACCGCATGGAACGAGTTTCATCACCCTTATCTCGTTGGGCTGGAATCGATTATAGCGGTACCGCTGATCTGGGAGAATCGGATCCTGGGTGTGCTGATGGTTGGGCATTTTAATGCTGGAGCATTTCATGGGACTGATCTGGATGTGGTAACGGTACTGGCCAATCAAACATCGGTAGCCATTGAGAACGCCAAACGGTTCGAACGCAGTGAACGCCGCTCGATCATTGATGAATTAACCGGTTTGATCAATTATCGCCAGTTTGACCATCTGCTGCACAAGGAGTTTCACCGGGCCGAAAAGGAAGGACACCCTATTACTCTGCTGGTGATCGATATCGATTATTTCAAGCAAGTCAATGACACGTTTGGCCATCAGGCTGGCAACGAAGTACTGAGCCAGTTGGCTCAAACGATTCAGCGCTATGTAGGGGAAGAAACGATAGTGGCCAGGTATGGCGGAGAAGAGTTCACCATCCTGCTGCCAGAATCGACGGTCGAGGGCGGATTCTACTTGGCTGAAGGAATTCGTTCCTTGGCAGAGCAAACTGTTATGACAGTATCCACGCTGACAGGAGAGCAGCAGAATCTAAGCGTAACACTGTCCATCGGACTGGCGTGCTTTCCCGATCAGGCCCACTCTCCGATGGAGCTGCTTCGACATGCGGATCGGGCCATGTATTATGGCTCGAAAAAAGGTGGCCGTAATCGGGTGGCCGCTTATCAACCGGTTTAATCATCTCTGGCGTAGTACAAACTAAACGTTGTCTAGGTACATAATCGGGACGAAACACTTTACAAAACCTTAACAATTCATACAAACTAGCTTAATATCCATTTGCTAGATTAATAATGTAAGCAGATGAAACAATTCACAGTACAAAAAATCAGGCTTAAGTCTGACGGGGGGATTTATCAAATGATTCAATTTTCGTTACGGAAAATCGTGACAGCAGGCTTTACGGCTGCGCTCGGTATGGCCTTAATGACAGGCTGCGGAACAACAGCTGGCTCAAACGGCACAAATACTGCCACACCTGCAGCTGACACGCTGTCTGGCAACATTGCGATTGACGGTTCAACAGCTCTGCTGCCGCTCGCGCAAGATGCGGCCGATAAATTTCAAAAATTGCACGCAAACGTTCAAATTACACTGACCGGAAATGGTTCCGGCACAGGCGTCAAGGACGTTGCAGCTGGAACTGTACAAATCGGCATGTCTGACGTTGCCGCTGCTGCAGATTACAATAGCGCTAACCTGAAGGAAACGGACGTAGTGCTTGCTCCCTTCATGTTCATTACAAATAAAGATGTAACTGTAACCGGCTTGACACAACAGCAGTTAGTGGATATCTTCTCCGGAAAGACAACCAATTGGAAAGATGTTGGCGGCAAAGACGAGAAAATTCTTGTCATCGGCCGACCGGACAACTCCGGTTCACGCAACCTGGTCAAATCATTGGTAATGGGCACCTCAGATTTTGGCCCGAATATTATCGTGCAAAATGATTCAGGTGCAGTTAAGAATTCGGTAGCTACTCAAAATGGTTCAATCGGATATGTGGATTACGCTTATACAACAGACGGCACAGTTAACGTACTGAAATACAATAATGTTGCTTTCACCAAAGATGCATTGGTGAATAACACATATACTCTGTTCGGTGTAGAACGGTTGTATACCAAGGGCACACCAAATGCACAAACTCAAGCGTTCATTGATTACATCTTAAGTGCAGATTATCAAAACCAAGTGGATCAAGCCGGCAAGTTTATTCCGATCAAGTATTATAAGAAGTCATAAGCAAATCCTAGCGACAAAAATCAATTATAAAAACGTTTCGGACGGTATGAATAATGCCGTCCTTAACGCTGTTTCCAGAGAGGACGGCAGACGGATGCCAAGTTGGTTTGCCTTTGCTAGCCGAAAAATCATAGTTAACAGATCGATGGCTGGATTGTTTACTCTATCCGCCATTTTAGTGTCTGTCATTATTTTCTCCTTAGTGCTCTTTGTAGGCTTGCAAGGGTTGCAAGTTTTTAAAACAGTAAATCCCATCCAGTTTTTCTTGTCCAGCAAATGGAATCCTGAACACGGTCAGTACGGTGTGCTGCCCTTCATCGTGGGTACTGTTGTAGTGACGGTACTGTCGTTGATCTTTGCGCTGCCATTTGCGCTTGGCGGGGCGATCTTCACCGCAAAAATTGCGCCGCGCCGCATCCGTGAGATCCTGCGCCCGGCAATCGACTTATTTGTGGGCATTCCTTCAGTCGTTTACGGCATGATTGGCATGACGATTCTGGTGCCATTTTTAGGCCAGCATTATGGCAATGGCGGATATGGGTATTTGGCTACTTCATTAGTGCTTGCGATTATGATTATGCCAACGATCCTAACCGTGTCTGAAGATGCCATACGCACGTTGCCCAGGTCCCTGGAAGAAGCCTCTTTAGCGCTTGGAGCAACTCGTTGGCAGACGATATTTAAAGTTCTCGTTCCTGCAGCAGTGCCAGGTATTCTCACTGGCGTGATCCTCGGGACCGGCCGCGCCATTGGTGAAACGATGGCCATGGTCATGGTGATTGGACAAGCGCCAAAAATACCGGGCAGTTTAATTGAATCCAGTTCGTCTTTAACGTCCGAAATTGTCAAAGAAATTGGGTATGCACAGCCGGGTACATTTTATAATGCACTCTATATGATGGCGTTCCTGCTGCTGCTCTTATCTATTGGTCTCATTTTGGTAATTAGAATCGTGGCGAGGAGAA
>JAQBPP010000172.1 GCA_028287455.1 Bacilli bacterium
CACCATTGAATCGTACTGGCGATAGACCCATTCCTTCGAAGCGATCGTCAATTGTTTCAACAGCCGTTGGAGTGTCTCTGTATAGTTATTCGGCTGCGGCAGCTGCATTGGGTCAAACACCTGCAGCTCATCAAGCCATTCTGGGCGCACAGCAGGCCGCTCGTAAACAGGCGCCTCATCAACCAGATGAGTCACTGGAATTTCAGCCCGCACCCTACTTCCTTCCTTAATGCGCAGCAGCCCGTCATCGGTTACAACGCCAATCACAACTGCGTCTAATCCCCATTTGGAGAAAATCTGCTCTGCGATATGTTCTTTGCCTTTTTCCATCACCACGAGCATCCGCTCCTGCGACTCGGACAGCATTAATTCATAAGGCGTCATGCCTTCCTCGCGGCGCGGCACCAGCAGCATATCCAGTTCAATGCCAGAGCCGGCACGGGACGCCATTTCGGAGCTGGACGAAGTAAGTCCAGCAGCACCCATGTCCTGAATACCGACGACACCCCCGGCCGCAATCAACTCGAGACATGCTTCCAGCAGCAATTTTTCCATGAACGGGTCGCCAACCTGCACAGCGGAGCGCTCTTTGGCATGCGGATCTTCCGCTGATGCAAAAGTGGCCCCATGAATCCCGTCGCGGCCTGTTTTTGCGCCGACAATCAGCACCGGATTGGAAACCCCTTTGGCCGAACCGGTCGCAATCTCATCATGCCGCAATAGACCGACACACATCGCATTCACCAACGGGTTCTGGCCGTAACGATCATCAAATACTACTTCACCGCCGACTGTTGGAATGCCCATGCAGTTGCCATAACCTGCGATCCCTTTGACCACATTTTCAAACAGGTACCGGTTGCGTGGATTGTCCTGCAGTGTGCCGAAACGCAAGGAGTTTAACAGAGCAATCGGCCTTGCACCCATCGTAAAGATGTCGCGGATAATTCCCCCGACACCGGTAGCGGCTCCTTGATAAGGTTCAATCGCAGATGTATGATTGTGCGACTCCATTTTAAAAACAACTGCATAACCGTCCCCAATATCCACAATCCCCGCGTTTTCACCAGGGCCTTGCATCACGCGCGGGCCTGTGGTCGGAAATTTCTTGAATTGCGCGCGGGAACTTTTGTACGAGCAGTGCTCCGACCACATCACCGAAAAAATGCCGGTCTCCACGTAATTGGGCTCGCGTCCGAGCAGCGTTACAATCCGCTCATATTCCTCATCCGTTAACCCGAAAGTGCGATAAATTTTCTGCTCGCGAATTTCAGTACTGGCCGGTTCATGGGCTTCGTTCATGCCAGTCCCCCCTTATCGTCTTGCAGCCGGCGCCAGGAACTGAGCAGCGACGTGAACAGCGCTCGTCCATCAGTTGATCCCAGCCAGTTATGAACGGCTCGCTCCGGGTGCGGCATCATGCCGAGTACATTGCCAGCTTCGTTGGTGATCCCGGCAATATCATTGCGGGAACCGTTTGGATTAGAGCCTGAGTATGTGAACACAATTTGCCCATTTTTCTGCAGTCGGTCAAACGTCTGATCGTCCACACGGTAATTGCCTTCACCGTGAGCAATTGGAATGTGGATCGTTTCCATTGGGGTATAGTCTCTGGTGAACACAGTTTGGTGGTTTTCCACTTTAAGCGGTGCGATGTCGGAAATAAACTTCAGACTATCGTTATGCACCAACGCTCCGGGCAAGAGCCCTGCTTCCGTGAGAATTTGGAAGCCATTGCAGATGCCGACAATCCATTTCCCGTCTGCAGCTGCCCGCCCGACCGCCTGCATCACCGGAGATCTGGCGGCGATTGCCCCAGAACGCAGATAATCCCCGTACGAAAAACCCCCAGGGATAAAGATGCAGTCATATTGATCCAAATTAGTCTCTTCATGCCAAACATACTCTACCGGCTGTTTCAACACATCATCAACTGCGTGCCAAGTATCGGAATCGCAATTAGAGCCTGGAAAAACAACCACTGCGCTTCTCATTCCGCAACCTCCGCAAGCTCAAACGAATACTTCTCAATCACTGTATTCGCCAGTAATTTTTCACACATTTCCCGCACGCGTTCTTTCGCCATGCTGAAATCAGCAGTGTCCACTTTTACTTCGATGAACTTGCCCACACGCACTTCCTGTACTTCGTCATAGCCAAGCGCATGCAAAGACTTGCCGACAGCTTCCCCTTGCGGATCCAACACAGATGCTTTCAGCGTGACATGGATTTTTGCCAGTATCATGCGGTTGTACCTCCCAAACGCTGCCAGATTTCTTGATAGGCTTCTTCTACACTGCCCAATTCGCGGCGGAAACGGTCTTTATCGAGCTTCTCGTGCGTGCTTGCGTCCCAAAACCGGCAAGTGTCCGGTGAAATTTCATCTGCCAGCAGCACCTGACCCTCTGATGTGACGCCAAATTCCAGCTTGAAATCGACCAGCAGGAGTCCCTTTGTGAATAAATAATTCTCCAAAACTTCGTTAATCCGCAGCGCTTGCTGTTCCAGCTCAGCCACTTGATCTTCCTGCGCAATGCCGAGCGTGCGAATGTGCGAACGGTTAATGAGTGGATCCCCCAGCGCATCATCCTTGTAGTAAAACTCCACCACTGTCGATTTCAGGCTTGTGCCTTCTGCCAGCCCCAATCGCTTCGCAAGAGAGCCGGCTGCGATGTTGCGGACAACCACTTCAATCGGGATGATTTTCACTTGTTTGACGAGCATTTGCCGCTCGTCGATCTGCCGGATGAAGTGGCTGGGCACTCCTTGCTTCGCCAGCAGCTCGAAGAAATGCGACGAGATGGCGTTGTTCAACCTGCCTTTGCCTGTGATCGTCCCTTTTTTCTCGCCGTTAAATGCGGTTGCGTCATCTTTAAAATCGACCAGATAGCAACCGGGTTCATCCGTTTGATAGACCCGCTTCGCTTTGCCTTCATAAAGCAGCTCTTTTTTCACTTCGCACACTCCTCCAGCCCTAAACGCTTATAGATCGTATCCAGATGCTTCATGTGCCTGGAAGGATCAAAACAGTCGTCCAATTCTCCCGGTGATAAATACGCAGTGACGAGCGGATCCTGGTCGAGCAAATCGCGCAGCGGCACTTGCTCCTCCCACGCCTGCATGGCCTTCGGTTGCACCACTTCATCATAGGCGCGCTCGCGGGTGAGCCCTTTGTCAATTAACGCCAGCAGCACGCGCTGAGAGAAAATCAGTCCAAATGTGCGCTCCATGTTGCGTTTCATATTGGCAGGAAACACGGTGAGGTTGCCTATAATGCGGTTCATTTTATTCAGCATGTAATTCACCAGAATCGTTGAATCAGGCAGAATCACACGTTCAACTGACGAGTGAGAGATATCACGTTCATGCCAAAGCGGCACGTTCTCATAAGCGGCGAGCATATTGCCGCGCAAGATGCGCGACAGGCCGGAAATTTGTTCACAGGTCACCGGGTTGCGTTTATGCGGCATCGCGGACGATCCTTTTTGCCCTGCATAAAAGGGTTCTTCGACTTCCCGGATTTCCGTCTTTTGCAGCGCCCTGATTTCAGTGGCGACTTTATCGAGCGTGGCGCCGATCAAAGCAAGCGTCGCCATATAGTGCGCGTGCCGATCGCGCTGCAAGGTTTGCGTCGAAATGGGGGCTGGCGACGTGCCGAGCCGGCGGCAAACGTATTCTTCCACAAAAGGTTCGATATTCGCATAAGTTCCGACAGCGCCGGAAATCTTGCCGAACTCGACTTCGTATGCAGCACGGTTAAACCGCTCGAGATTGCGCTTCATTTCTTCGTACCACAGTGCCGCTTTTAGCCCAAATGTAGTAGGTTCTGCGTGCACCCCATGCGTGCGGCCCATCATAATCGTATCTTTATAGCGAATCGCGCTGCTTCGCAGCGTATCGATCATACGTTCAAGGTCAGTGCGGATGATTGCATTGGCTTGCTTGAGCTGATAGCCTAATGCAGTATCGACTACATCGGTCGACGTAAGGCCGTAATGCACCCATTTGCGTTCCGGTCCGAGCGTTTCAGACACCGCACGGGTAAAGGCCACCACATCATGGCGAGTTTCCTGTTCAATTTCCAGCACCCGCTCCGCAGAAAAGTCTGCGTTTGCCCGAATGCGCTGCGAGTCTGCAAGCGGAATCACACCCAGTTCCGTCCACGCTTCGCAGGCCAGAATTTCTACTTCGAGCCAAGTGCGAAACCGATTGTCCAGTGTCCAGATGGCTGCCATTTCAGGTAAAGTATAACGATCGATCAATGCAGTCCCCTCCTGCTGCCAAAATGAGGAATCCCTAGGTTAGGATAACCAAAAATTCATACAAAAACCCAAGAATCACCTGAGACTCTTGGGCAAAAGGCCGGACCGACACATGGGAAAAAGGCTTCCATGCAGCGGCAGCGGTTTGCTCGTAGTCCGGCTGTTAAGGTAGCCAGGTAGAGACTCTCGGGCCAATTCCCAAGGATATACGAGACATCTGTTTTTAGTTTAGCACTCGATTCGGGGTGGGTCAATAAAAATGCGAACATTTTTATTGAATATTAATTTCATTGTTCGTATTTTCACCTATTTCATACGAAACTAGGTTGCTTTTTTCCAAATTCCCAGACGATTCACGATGGTCAGCGCATTTTCCACTGAATCGGCCAGGATGTTCAGGTGCCCCATTTTCCGCTTGGGTTTGGTGTCTTTTTTGCCATAAAGATGCAATTTTACAGTCCCCGGCAAAGCGGCAGCCGCATTTACCACTTGATCCAACTGTTCCCCCAGGATGTTCACCATCACCACGGGAGTCAGCAAATACGTGGCGCCGAGCGGCAGATTGCAGACTGCGCGAACGTGCTGTTCAAACTGGGAGGTGGCACAGGCATCCAGGGTGTAATGCCCGGAATTGTGCGGCCGCGGCGCCAATTCATTCACATACAGACGACCGTCTGCCGTCAGAAAAAACTCAACTGCGAGCAGGCCGACTACTTCCAGGCTGGCGGCGATCTGTTTGGCCATCCGCACCGCTTCCTCCTGCAAATCCGCGTGAATTCTGGCCGGAACAATCGACTGGTGCAAAATGTTGTCAACATGGATATTTTCAGCCGCTGGAAAAGCGGCGACTTCACCAGCCAAATTCCGCGCCACAATCACTGACAACTCTTTTTCAAAAGGAATAAACTGCTCGGCGATCAACTGCAGTCCTGTGGCTGACAATGTGTCGTAGGCCTCGCGCAGCTGCGCGTCCGTGCGGATGACAAATTGCCCTTTGCCATCATAACCGCCGGTGGCCGTTTTCATCACGAGCGGCAAACCGAGCGTTTCTGCCGCCCACTGCAAATCGCTGAGTTGTTCAACAACATGAAACGACACTACCGGAATCCCGAGGGACTGAATCACCGTTTTCTCGGTGATTCTATTCTGAGTGATTCTCAGCAAGCCGCTGCCCTGCGGCACAAATGACCGGGTTTCGAGCACTTCGGCCACCCGGGCATCCACATTTTCAAATTCATAAGTGACAACGTCGCTTGCTTCCGCCAGCTGCAAAGCCCCTTTTTCATCATCGAAATCCGCAACAATCTGCCGATCTGAAACCTGTCCGCCGGGCGAATCTTCAGTAGGATCAAGCGTCACGAACCGATACCCCATGGCTCGTCCAGCCAAAGCGATCATCCGGCCCAACTGTCCGCCGCCCAGCACTCCAATCGTCGATCCCGGCTTGATGACCCGTTTGCTCATGTCAGCCCACTGTCCGAAGGTGCCTGGTCCCGAATGCGGTTCCTTCTTGACACAAAACGCTCCTGAACATCCGGATATTTGATGCCAATTATTTGTGCAGCAAGCAGCCCTGCATTGGTGGCCCCAGCCTGTCCAATCGCCACAGTCGCCACCGGTACGCCGCCGGGCATCTGCACGATTGACAGCAAGGAATCAAGCCCGCTGAGTGCGGAAGATTTCACAGGTACACCGATGACTGGCAGCTCTGTTTTAGCGGCGACCATGCCCGGCAAATGCGCTGCTCCACCCGCGCCTGCAATGATCACCTGCAGTCCTCTGCCTCGTGCCGATTCTGCATACTCAAACATCAGATCCGGAGTGCGATGGGCGGAAACCACCCGTTTTTCATAAGGGATCTGCAATTCATCTAAAATGACACATGCCTGTTTCATAGTTTCCCAATCGGACTGACTGCCCATAATTACACCCACCAACGGCACTTCCAAGCGAATATCCCCTTTCACCTGCAGATTTCCTAAGAGTTGACTATTATTTAACCATATCTGGCTACAATGTTAAATGTTTGTACAAGAAAAATTCCAAAATGAGGTTTCTTCTGATTAGTTAATAGGTTAAGCTAAAGCAGGGTGACTTCGCACGCCCGAGAGGAGCAATAAGCGATGACTAATGGCACCGATTTGCATACGCCCAAGACCTTGCGGTTTCCGTTAGGCCTGTCAATCATGGGCATTTTTTGGGTGCTGCTCCTCGGCCGGTATACAGGCGGTGCTGATTCGGATACCCTTTGGCATCTGTTAGCCGGGAATTATATGTTGGCCAATCAGGTCATTCTGAAGACCGATATTTTCTCGTGGACGATGATCGGCAAGCCGTGGTTTCCGGCGGAATGGTTGTACGAGGTGGTCATCGCCTTTCTTAACTTGCATTTTGGGGCCAAAGGGCTGATCGTCCTGCACGCTCTGGCCACCGCTGTGCAAATGGGGATTCTTTATCGCCTGAGCAGACAAATCGGTGCATCCTCCTGGTGGTCTGGTTTCGTTGCGGGCGGATTAACCTATTCGATGTCTCCTTACATCACCCTGCGTCCTCAAGTATTCAGCTATTTATTGTTTACCTGGATGCTGTCGATCCTGCTGCAGCGGTTCAAGCGTCCCCTGGTTGTGTATCTGCTGCCTGTCCTGTCGCTGATTTGGGTGAACTTCCATTTGAGTTTCATTCTGCTGATTCTTTGGGTAGGGTTTGAATGGGTGATCGGATTTTTCCGACTGCGGATCGGACGTTTGCATCAACATGCATACAGGCATCAACTGCATTTGTCTGCCGCTTGGTTGCTGTCAGTCGCAGCCACATTGCTAAATCCGGAAACTTACCATGTTTATCCGTATGTATGGTCTATCTCGAATAACCAAGACCTCAAAAATAATATTG
>JAQBPP010000140.1 GCA_028287455.1 Bacilli bacterium
CAAGTGGTCTGTGAATACTGGTGATACTGTTACCGCGGGTCAGGTGATCGGAGTAGAGGATCAGGGCAACATTACTTCGCCGATTTCAGGAACTATCGTGCAAGCCACGCCAGTTGCTGAAGGGCAACCGGTCGCGCCCGGTCAGCCGCTGGCTACTGTGGTCAACATGACCCACTTAACCATTGTGGCAAATGTGGAAGAAACCAATTACCAGGACGTAAAAATCGGCAGCAGCGTTGATATTTTCATCGATGCAACTCCAGGCACCAAATATTCTGGAACGGTTCAGAGCATCGGCATTGCTACAGCAGGGATGCAGTCGCTGCTGCCAACTTCCAACGCCAACGGAAGTTTCACTAGAACTGTGCAGCGCGTACCGGTGACCATTGCATTCTCGTCCGATACCACCGGCTTAAAGCCAGGCATGAATGCCACTGTCAGGATTCATCGCTAGACACTAAGGGAGTGACCGATTAAGATGAAAAAGATGATCATTATAAATGTAGTCATTTTGCTCGTGATCCTGTTAGGCGGCGGTTCACTGGCTTACTACCTTTACAATTCCAGTAGTTATATCACGACAAACAACGCCATGGTGCAAGGGGATATCGTGACACTTTCTGCACCTGCCACCGGCAGCCTCACAAGCTGGAATATTCAGGAAGGTCAGACGTATTCCTCCGGCCAAAATTTGGGAACAATTGGCGCAACTGTCAGCAGTTCGATCACTGCACCCATTCAGGGCAGTGTAATGACCAACAATGTCGTGCCAGGTCAGACTGTGACAGTAGGGCAGCCATTAGCCCGATTTGTAGATCTAACGAAACTTTATGTGGTGGCAAATGTAGACGAAGGTACAATAAATGATGTCACAGTAGGCAGAGATGTCGATGTTACCGTCGATGCATTTCCCGGGACTACTTACAAAGGAACTGTGCAGCAAATTGGGGGCGCGACTCAGTCTACCTTCAGCTTGCTGCCTCCTGCCAGCGCTAGTGGCACGTTTACAAAAGTCAGCCAGAACATCCCGGTCACCATTACGATTAGCAATCCGCCAAAAGGGATGATTCCTGGGCTAAATGCCACCGTAAGGATCCATAGGTAGGAATCGTTTCAATTACTCGAAAACATGGAGGGACTTGGAATGGAAATCATTTACCATGGGCACTCTTGTGTTCAGTTGTCGAACCAAAATCAATCGATCATTATCGATCCGTTTTTAACCGGCAATCCTTTGGCCAAAACCAAAGCGCGTGATATTCAAGTGCAATATGTTTTATTGACTCATGCCCATGGTGACCATATGGCAGATGCAGCGAGTATCGCGCAAAACAATCAGGCGACCATCATCGCAACGTTCGAGTTGGCTACTTATCTCAGCTGGCAAGGACTAACGACACATGCGATGAACATTGGCGGCGCTTATCAGTTCGACTTTGGCCAAGTGAAAATGACGCAAGCATTCCACAGTTCCTCAATCGTGCTCGAAGATCAGAAGCAAATTCTTTACATGGGGATGCCAGGCGGCTATCTCATCACAATGGGCGGCAAAACCGTGTATCACGCAGGTGACACCAGTTTATTCACAGATATGAAATGGTTGGGGGAGCAGCACGACATTTCGGTCGCGTTTCTGCCGATTGGT
The DNA here is from genome assembly GCA_028287455.1 of Bacilli bacterium. Classification (GTDB taxonomy): domain Bacteria; phylum Bacillota; class Bacilli; order Tumebacillales; family JAQBPP01; genus JAQBPP01. Next base: position 1,646 of record JAQBPP010000140.1, read on the forward strand.
GATAACCTGACGATGGGGCCGGAAGATGCAGCGGTGGCCGCTGAATGGCTCAAAGCAGATGTCACTGTCCCGATCCACTACAATACGTTCCCTGTCATTCAGCAGAATACAGATGAATTTATGCAGTTGCTTGGCGCCAGGCAGAAAAAGGGTGCGGCACTCAAACCTGGTGAAACAATAACCATATAAGAAAAAACTGGCCATCTGGCCAGTTTCAGGATTCTTACGGAGCGCTTACAGCAGCACGAACTTGTACACGCTTTTCTGCGGGCAATTGGTTGAGATACTCATCTCCAATCGATTGCCCGTTTTTTAATTGCTGCAGGATACTTGCGAGCAGCTGCCCGGTTTGAACATCGTCCATCGAGCCAGGCGCAGCAGACGACACAGTAGAAGTTGAAGCAGCAGTATCAGACGACACAGTAGAAGTTGAAGCAGCAGTATCAGGCGAAACAGATGAAGATGAAGATGAAGCAGGCAGTGGTGGAGCGGCGCTATCGACGGGGGCCGGCGCTGCCCTGCTGGATAGGGTCAACACGACTGCCCCCGCTGTGACAGCCCATGCTACCATGGTTAAGGACCCCCACCACTTGGCAAATCCTGTCCTGGCCAATATGCATCCTACTGTGATCAACAGGGCGAACAAACTGATAAGCATGCACAAAATCACTGCAACAAACATCTGGGACCTCCTTGGTGCATCGACGCTCACTTTCGGTAAACTGATTAATTCGATAAAATTTTCCTTTTTCCTGCTAACAAACGTATCTTTCAGCCGCACAGATCGCCTTCGCCAGCTCGCGTTTCTTTTCCACCAAATTCTTAGGGACAAATCGAGTTAATTTTTTCAACAAGGCCAACTGCGTCCGCAGCTCATCTCCGCTCGAAATCGCTGTCAGGATGTCACGCGCTTGCGACTCAATGCGGTTAAATGAATCTCCAATAAACACTTCGGTCATTTTGATTTTAAAAGCAGGATTCGGCTCCCCTTTGGCCAACGCTTTTTGCGTGCGGAGCAGAATGGATTCACCTGCATAGATGTCGATCATCAGGTCAGCTAACTTCGCAAGAATTTCCTGTTCCCCCTCCAACCTGTTTTGATAGGTTTGGACAGCCAATCCGCCAGTAAACAGGAAGATCTTCTTTTCAAGCTGTAAAAGATGGCCCTCCTCTGCCAGCGGTTCATCACTTCTGGGGGCAACAATAGAACCGAGCAGCTCTTCCTGCAAGGATTGGGTGGCCGCAAGCAGCGGCAGCTCGCCTTTCATCGCCTTGCGCAGCAGTGTGCCTGGGATGAGCAGCCGATTAATTTCATTCGTCCCTTCGAAAATGCGGTGGATTCTGGAATCCCTGTACAACCGTTCGATCGGATACTCCTGCATGTAGCCGACCCCGCCGTGAATCTGCAGCCCTTCATCCACCACGAAGTCAAACACTTCGGATCCGAACACTTTATTAATCGAACATTCCAGCGCATATTCTTCTACAGCCTTCGCCAGTGTGCGGCCGGCGTCCCCCCACTCCTGCACCTCGGAAAAGGCCTGCTCAAGCAGCCCCCCAGTTCGGTACACCATCGATTCCAGCGCAAAAGTTCGCGTGTTCATATCGGCCAGTTTTGCGCCAATCAGTGGAAAAGCAGCGATTGGCCGACCGAATTGCACGCGCTGATTCGCATATTTCACAGCGAGTTCAATCACAATTTTGGAGGAGCCCACACAGCCTGCTGCCAGCTTATAACGTCCGATATTCAGGATATTGAAAGCAATCACATGGCCCCGGCCAACTTCACCGAGCAAATTCTCCACCGGTACTGCCGCATCCTCCAGAATCAACTGGCGTGTGGAAGAGCCTTTCAGGCCCATTTTCTTCTCCTCTGCCCCGGTGGACACGCCTGGCGTGCCCCGCTCCACGATAAAAGTGGAAAACTTCTCCCCGTCCACTTTTGCATACACGATAAACACATCTGCAAATCCCGCGTTGGTAATAAATTGCTTGGTGCCGTTAAGCACATAATGATTGCCATCTGCGGAGAGTTTCGCCGCTGTTTTCGCCCCTAACGCATCGGAACCAGAACCCGGCTCCGTCAGGCAGTAGGCAGCCAGCCACTCACCCGATGCCAATTTGGGCAGATACTTGCTGCGCTGCTGCTGTGTGCCAAAGTAGACGATCGGCAAAGTGCCGATTCCCACGTGTGCCCCATGCGAAAGTGCGAGGGAACCAGCAGCTGCCATATGCTCTCCGATCAAAGTGGACGAGATTGTATCCAGACCCAGTCCGTCGAATTCCTCAGGAACGTCAGCTGCAAGCAACCCAAGTTCGCCTGCCTGCTTAAGCAGCTTAACCGTTAGCTCCAGATTAAGCTGCTCGATAGCCTCCGCATGCGGGGACACTTCACCTGCGACAAAATCCCGTGTGGTCTGAGCGATCATTCGGTGCTCTTCGGTGAAATCTTCCGGCGTGAACACATCTTCTGCCGGAGTGGGTTGAATGATAAAAGCTCCTCCGCGATGCTTCACCATACAGTCAAAACCCCCTTTGTCAACCTGAAACTACACCACTTCAAACACCCCAGCGGCGCCCATCCCGCCTCCAATACACATAGAAACCACACCATATTTGCCGCCCGTTCGTTTTAATTCATGCAAAAGTGTTGCGGTGAGTTTCGCTCCTGTACAGCCGAGCGGATGCCCTAAGGCGATCGCGCCGCCGTTGACATTCACTTTGGCTGGGTCAATGTCCAACTGCCGGATGATTTGCAGACATTGAACTGCAAATGCTTCATTGATTTCGAATAAATCGATGTCAGCAAGGGATAACCCCGCGAGTTCGAGCGCTTTTGGAATGGCCAGCACGGGACCCACTCCCATAATGTCCGGATCTACGCCGCAGACCGCAAATGACCGAAAAATCGCCAGCGGCTGCAGCCCGAGCCGCGCTGCATGGTCTCCGCTCATCACCACCACAGCAGCCGCTCCATCTGAGGTTTGTGACGAATTTCCAGCTGTGACTGTCCCCTGCGCGTGAAAAGCAGGTTTTAATTTAGCCAGCACCTCAGCGGTGGTATCCGGCCGAACGCCTTCATCCTGGCTAAACACCAAGTCTGTGTACTGCGGCCGCCCTTCCACTATCATCGTGAGTCGAACGGGGATCGGCACAATCTCCTGCTCAAAAATTCCTGCTTGGATGGCCGCTGCCGCCTTCTGGTGAGACCGAGCAGCAAACGCATCCTGATCCTCCCTGCTGACACGGAATCGTCTGCCCACTTCCTCAGCGGTGTGACCCATCGACATAAACACCTCTG
>JAQBPP010000155.1 GCA_028287455.1 Bacilli bacterium
GCCGTGTTATCCCGTTTTGGCGGCGATGAATTTGCTATTTTATGCGCTTATGTCACTTGTGAAGAACAAGTTACCTTATTCGCCGAGAGAATCATAAGCCAATTTATTCGCGCATTAACGGTTGGAGAAAGAGAATTTTACATCACGCCAAGTATTGGTGTTGCTATGTATCCCTATGCGGGGACGGTTAGTGAAACTTTGTTAAAACACGCGGATGGTGCGATGTACGTTGCCAAAGCCAATGGCGGCAATCGCACAGAGTTTTATCGGCAAGCGGATGAAAACATGCTGGAAGAACGATTGGATTTGGAGACCGACCTCAAAAAAGCATTGGAAAGAAACGAATTTTCCGTTCACTATCAGCCTAAATTCAGGCTCGACACTGGTGAAATTCAGGGTGTGGAAGCACTGTTGCGGTGGAATCACCCAGAGCGAGGAATCATCTCCCCAGCGCAATTCATTCCAATTGCTGAAGAGAGCGGTGTGATTGTCCAACTCGGTGAGTGGGTGCTGCGAGAAGCCTGTCGACAAAATCGTGAATGGCAGGCGAAAGGGTATAAACCGTTAGTCATGTGTGTGAATGTGTCTCCCAAACAATTTCAAGTATGCAACATGGTGGAAGTGATCGCAAACGTTCTAACGGAGACCCACATGGATGCGGTTTGGTTGGGAATAGAGATTACGGAAGGACTATTGGTGCATAATTCCATGGAAATTGCTTCTGTGCTGAAGAAGATTCGCACGATGGGTGTTCTGGTAGCGATTGACGATTTTGGAACTGGATACTCTTCTCTTGCTTATCTGCAAAAATTTGAACCCACCCACTTAAAAATTGACCAATCATTTGTAAGCGTAATGTTCTCAGATGCCGGATCGAAAAGCATCGTCAATGCTGTCATCGATTTAGCGCATAACCTTGGCATGCAGGTAGTTGCTGAGGGAGTGGAGAGCGAGGAACAACTTCTTTATCTCAAGGAACATGGTTGTGATATGGCGCAAGGGTTTCTTTATTCCAAGCCGATCAACTGCGCCGAATTTGAACGGAATTTCTTACGGCAAACCAGCCAAAGCCACTAAATTACAGCAAGTCAGTTATAAAGGCAGTTTTCATCTCGCACAGGCGATAATGTAACTGTCTATTTGAGTTATCTAACAAGTTTGGATTTTTCACGTTCATTAAATACAAACCAATACTCAACAAATCCATTATATTTAAAGGTTAAGCTGATGTTAGTTTCTATATTAAATCTATAAGGGTGGAGGAAAACTAGTGGCTAGAAAGAGTTTCAACAAAATCAGAACGGCAGCTGGAATTGCTTCCATTGTGGTCCTAAGTGCCACCGGAATTGCAGGAGCAAGCGATTATTTTGGAGATGTTTCTCCTGATAATGAATTTGCAATTGCAATCAATTGGGCAAAGGATCACGGAGTCATGAACGGGACAAGCGCGACAACTTTTGAACCCGATCAACCTGTAACTCGTGCACAATTGGCACAAGTGATGTACAACTTGTCTAAACAAGGTATGTTCAATACCCCAACCCCCAGCCCGGCTGTGCCACCTTCACAAAATAACGTTTCAATCTCCACCATCAGCGGTTTTCAAACCAGCTTGTTTGCACAAGGACCCACGTCAAAAACTGGGCCGGATGATATCACCGCTCTGAATTCCCATCTTTTTGTACCTTATCAAAATGGTGTGGGTGCCAAAGGGGAAGCAAGCAAGTCAGGCGCTACTCAAAGCACCATCGTGGAATACGACAACAGCGGAAATCAAATTAATAGTTGGGATATAACAGGGAAAGTCGATGGAATCGCAGCGGATCCGTCCAACAACCGCATACTGGCTACGGTGAACGAAGATGCCAATTCTAGCATGTATATCATTCAACCTGATGCACCACAGTCTCAACAAGTCCAACAACTGACATATTCTGCCCCTCTAGCACATGGCGGAGGTACAGATGCGATCACTGTACAAAATGGCAACATCTATGTATCTGCATCTGCTCCTTCAGCTGATGCCAATGGAAACTTTACGAACGCAGCTTTATATCAAGTTCAGATTCAAGGATCAAGCGCAACATTGAAATCGGTGATGATGGGAAATGCAACAGCAATGGATGTAAAAACCAATAAGCAGGTAACTTTAAACTTATCAGATCCTGATTCCAATGCGTCCGTGCCTGCTGCAAGCCCGCAATTTGCAGGAAACTTGATGTTGGACAGCCAAGGAGACTCTCAACTCGTCTTTGTTCAAAACCCCGGAGCTAGCAATCAAGCGCTGCAGAGTCTTCAACTGGGTACACAAGTCGATGACGTTACCTGGTCAACCAGTACCAAAGGGACCCTATATGTGGTTGATAGCGGAGATAACAAGATATACGCAATAACAGGAAACTTCACGCCTGGCACTGCATTTGCCGCTTGTCCAAGTGACTCAGGTGTTGCTGGATTTGTCGGTACTGTAGATTTAAGTTCCGGAGTAATTCATCCATTTGCGATTGGCCTCAAAAGTCCAAAAGGTCTATTGTTTGTTCCTGGTAATTAATTGATTTGCGTTGGTGCCAGACCCCCGGCTTAGCCGAGGGTCTTTATCAATTTGAACTAGTGTGAAACATATGCTAATTTAATAGACAGAAAGTGGTAATAGGCGAAAATAAACTACTTTTTGAGGAGAATGACCATGAAAATAGATCTTTCAAATCAAATCGCATTGATCACAGGAGCAAGCGGCGGCATTGGGCGGGCTATTGCGATTGAATTGGCGGGATGCGGCGCTAAAGTAATAGTCAATTATTTGAGCAATCAAACTGGAGCAGAAGAAACTGCAGAGGTCATTCGTGCAGGTGGTGGTGAAGCGGTCGTCATTCAAGCAGATGTCACCGATTTAGCACAGATCCAAAAATTGATCGAATCGTCGGAAAAAGCATTTGGAAATTCCGTTGACATTCTGGTCAATAATGCGGGTCATTTGGTAGAGCGCCGTCCAATCGAGGATATGACACTTGATCTTTATGAAAAAGTGATGGATGTGAATGTGAAATCTACAGTTTTTGTAACGAAAGCGGTTATACCTGGGATGAAGAGCAAAGGACAGGGTTCAATCATCAATATGAGTTCTTTAGCAGCTCATAATGGCGGTGGAGCTGGTTCTGGAATTTACGCGGCGTCAAAAGGGGCGATTCTGACTCTGACAAAGAGTATGGCCAAAGAATTAGCGCCGCATGGGATTCGGGTGAACTGTCTTGCGCCCGGATTTATTGAGGAAACTAAATTTCATTCTACTTTTACCTCTCCTGAAGCCAGACTTGCGACGATTGCTGGAATTCCGCTTGGACGTGGAGGAGTTCCCCAGGATGTCAGCGGTATTGTGGCATTCTTCGCTTCGTCTTACAGTTCTTTTATTACAGGTGAAACATTTGAAATCAATGGTGGAGCGTTCATGCGGTAGATTTTATGGTGGAGTCGTATTTCCTTCGAAAGGGTCGGCAACTTCCACCTGTGAATAGGGTTAGAAGTTGCCGTTGTTTTATTGTTACCAGCCAAAGCATCGTTGACTACTGTTAGCTTTGTATAGTTGACCGCCTGAACTTCAAGAAACTTGTTATCCGCCACGTTTGAATGTTCACAATAACGACAGTTAAGTACAACACAATCATTAGTTCAATATCCGGAATGTGGGTATGAACGAAGAAAATCGAGTGACTTTTAAAAAATACAGTAAAACCTTCATACCTGCGCAGAATGGGAATGGCAATCAAAAAGAGATAGAGCAGCACATTCCGCTTAAATCTTACAGACCCATCAGCAGCCACTATGATTTTTGAAGTTAAGATCAAGGGAATAGATAGCAGCAGCCCGATCAAGATCGACAGCGATACTTCCTGGAACGTAGCCCGTTGACTCATGACAGCGGCGATCCATGGAATCGCCCCGATCATCAGAACATCCCCAAGTAAAATCTTCAGCCCTCTGCCTTTGATCGGTGGAATAGTTTCCCACAGCTGGAGAGCTGTCGTCACCGCTATACCAACCGTAATCAAATTCGAAACCGTATTCCATGCTTGCGGAGTCATCATTCAAAAACACCTCATTTTCAGTTTTCTTGTATTTACACTAACAAGAGGCAGCCGCTGTCCGCGTCTACCTGTGAGGTGATTTTGTTCCAGTGTAAATCTATCTCAGGATAGAGGGACCACAGAAGTTATTTTTGTTAGAATGGAAAAAGATGCATTACACTTAGGATGTTGGATGACAGTTAGGGAAGTGACAAAGCATTGGATTTTGTAGAGGGGATCCTGGACCGTAGATTGATTCGAATCATCGGTTCACTTGCCTTAGTGTTCTTCTATGAGAAGCAATATGCTGATCAAGGACTGCCAGCTGTGATCGGCTGTTCCTTCGTTATTTTGCTGTACCTGCTGCTCGTTTGGATACGTGAGAATTGGTGGGACAGACTCAAATATACGTTGGTTTCAGGAATTATCATTTCTGTGACAGTTATTCTGAACTATGTGTATGGAATCGCGGATTCCAGCCTGCTTTGGGCGTTAGTCTGTCTTTTAGCGACCGTATACGGCAAATTCGGACGATTGGCGGTTATCCTGGCGTCCTTAACTTCGGGAATCATTGTCCTGATCCTTTATAAGGACAATCATCTGATTCCGTTTGGAACTATCCTCGCGCTGTTCGGCTTGTTCCTGGGTATACGAAGTCGCAAGATTCGGCGCGAGGGATATCGAATGAGGCAACTGCATTTGCAAGAATTGAATGAGGCGCATCACGAGCTGCAGCAAGCCCATGCAGAGCTGCAGGAGGCCACTGTGCACTCGATGCGTTATGCGGCACTGGAGGAACGAACCCGACTAGCGCGAGAAATTCATGATGGGCTGGGGCATCAACTTACGTCGCTGATTATACAGCTGCAGGCCCTGGAGATCATGCTGCCCAGCGACCCGGAGGAGGCGTCCCGTGTGGTCGCCCAATTGCTTGATATCGCGCGGCAAGCCATGGCCGAAGTCCGGTTGTCGGCCAGAAAGTGGCATAGTGATGAAATGGGTCTCGGGTTAATCGCTTTAAAAGGACTTGTTGAGCAAACCCAGATTCGCTCTTCACTTCAAATCAACTTTGTTCAGGATACTGAGCTGTCAGAATGGCCGATCGAGATCAGTATTGTGCTTTATAGGATTCTGCAGGAGTCGTTGACCAACATTTTGCGCCATTCCCAAGCTTCCACTGTCACGGTGCACCTACAAGAAAGTGATGAACAGGTCCTGCTTTCGGTCAAAGATGACGGTCAATACACCGAAGACCAGCAGTTAACACCTGGTTTCGGGCTAAAAGGAATGCTGGATCGCTGCAGTTCACACGGCGGATCCTGTAAACTTGCGGCTGTTAAACCGCATGGACTCCAGCTGCAGGCCGTGCTGCCCATCGAAAGGAGAATCTTCAATGGATCAGCCGAAAATCCGATTAGTGCTGGCTGATGATCAGTCGATCATCCGTCAAGGTTTGCGATATATCCTGAACGCTCAGCCTGACATGGAAGTGGTTGGGGAAGCGGCCGACGGTGAACAAGCTGTCCAGGTGACCTTGAGCACAGCACCAGATGTGGTTCTGATGGATATCCAAATGCCCAACTGCACGGGCATCGAGGCCACTCGCGCTATTTTGTCCACCCAGTCCATGACCAAGGTCATCTTATTGACCACATTTGACGTGCAGGAATTTGTCCTGGACGGGATTCGCGCCGGCGCTGTTGGTTATTTATTGAAGGATACTGATACTGGGGAGCTCCTGGATGCTATTCGCTGGGCCCATCAAGGCCAAGCGATTTATCGCACCACAACGGCGGGCAAAGCGCTTGCCCAAGCGATCTCCTCTGAAGCGGGCGATCTGTCGCATCAACCGCCAGATCTTGCCGAACCTTTAACCGAACGTGAAACAGCCGTTTTACAGCAAATGGCCTACGGACGCCGAAATTCGGAAATTGCCGCTCTCCTGTATGTCTCAGAAGGAACAATCAAAACACATGTTCATCGCATCCTGCAAAAGTTAGGCGTAGAAGATCGCACCCAGGCTGCAGTAATGGCCATCAGGCAGCGTCTGGTGGACTAAACCAGCACATTTGCCAGCTCTATCGCTGGATAGACATCCTCGCTCCATAAAATCATCCGCCAGGTAGACGAAACGCTGACTGCTCTCCTGTATCGTGGTAGCATCACCATTGATCAGGAGGATTAACCCCATGCCAACAAACCAAATCATACTTTCACTGCTTATCCTGGCGGCCGTCCTGTTTGCC
>JAQBPP010000161.1 GCA_028287455.1 Bacilli bacterium
CTTACCCTAATTCACCGGAGGCACAAAAGTCGATCATGCTCTTTAACAACTATGTAATCCAAAGCGCTGCGGTTCGAACCGGCGCGCGATTGGCACCTGTGTTCAGCGCATTTGAAGGCCGGCAGATGCAATTAATCGAAGGCTATTCGGACGGCAGACTGCTGCACCCAGGAACGCGTGGAGTCCGCTTCCCGATTCATCCGAATCCACTGGGCCACTCCGTAATTGCTCAAACTTTTTATAGCGTTTTGTAATTAATGTGTGGTGCCGTTTGATGATATAAAGATTGTTTGTGTTAGCTCGTCCCAGCCAATTGAATACCCGAATAATTGTGCAATTTGGCGTAAAGGAACCCACAGTCGTTGATCCGCTGGATCAATTGCCAGATCAACAGTTTGTGCGTTACTGCCAGACATGTAGGTACTGTGGCCTGCCTGCAGGATTAGTAGTTGTTGTCCGCGGGAAACATAGGCCGTTTGTGCATTGGCATTCGAAACAACTTGCAACCCCAGCGCACTTGCAAGGGTGCCTAAAGCAATCAGCGTGTGTCCGTCTACAATTTTCATAGGTTGATCAGGCTGTACCCAACGACCGTCAACAACTAAGTGTGTGTCCGCATTCGATTGTTCTTTTGATGCGGTAGTAAACGACCAGTTCCGGTCAAATGAAATTTGACTGATCCCCGTCGCGGCAGTCCTCACTGTCAGAGAACCGCGAATGCTTACACTGTAAGTGGTGCCGTAATGCAAACGTGATTTTGGGATCAGAATCGGACCGTTTGCTGTTTCCGCATCTCCAGATTCGATTGTATTCATATAGCCGGGGACCAGCTGTCCTGAGCTTTCAGTTAACTGCATTTGATCGATATGGTATCCCATTAATTGCTGGTTGGATCCAGGGGGAGAAAAGAAGACCACAATAGGATATCCCACTGTTGGATTAGAGCCCAATTTATAAAATCGCAGTGGATCAGGCGACTCATAATCAGTCCAGGAAGCAGGCACATTTTGTTGTCCTGCGGCAGGGGATACGACGGGTGCTGCGCTGGCTTCTGACGGCGCGGCAAATTCCATTGTCAAAATGGGAGCAGCGGCGTATTGGTCGGTCTGTGCTAGTATGGCAAGCCCCGCACCAAACTGGGTATTGCCTGGATCCAGAAAGGCATAGCGGTGATAAGGCGACGCAAACAACTGGCTCACCCCATCGAAATAGGGAGTCCCCAGTGCCAAGTTCTCATATAAAGATGCAAATTTGCCATACCCAGCGGCAGCTACACGATCTGTGGGCCACACACCTGTGAAGTACGGCGAATTGGTATTTGTTTCTGCATGATCAAAATAACTGAGATCAGCAGTCATATAATTGCTGTGATTTTGTGCAGCTGCAGTCAGACTGTTCTCTGCAGTCAGAGCAGGCAACCCTGCTTGGGCCCGAAAATCATTGACGTAAGCCAGTACTGCTGCTGAAGGTGTTGAACCCCCTATACCCTTAGCCGGTCCAGGACGTTCGGCCGCTTCGACTGACGAGTAAAGCATCATCCACGCGGATACTGCGGCGAAGATACTAAGCCGGATCCGATCTTTCATTGGTAATTCCCCCCATTTACTTCAATTCGGAAGGAACCGGTTCTTTATGGGGATTCAGTTTTACAGCAGTTTGAAAAGAAGGGTCATGATAGCTGCGCAGTTTAAAAACACCTGCTGTGACAAGCAGCGCCAGACCGTTAAGCACAAATACAGCGCGAATACCAATTGTACTTCCCAGGACACCTCCCACCATGGGTCCCATCATTGTGCCGATCTGATTTGCTGATTGATTTAAGCTAAAAGCTCGCCCTCGAAAACTGGGATCTGTTGATTTCACAATCAAGGAGTTTAAAGAAGGGTAAACTGCCGCGAAAAACAACCCGTAACAGAACCTGAGCAAGCCAAACGCCACCAGGTTGTGGAACCCTAACTGCAGCAGGTTCCCTATCCCACCGCCAATTAATCCAAACAGCAGCGTTTTGCGGTGCCCGATCCGGCTGCCCACTTTGCCCCAGCGCGGGGCGGCGAGGACAGTAGCAATCCCAACTGCTGAGAAAATGATGCCCGAGCTGAGCGCAGCCGTTTTTTGTGCAGAGCCAAGACTAAGTACATAGATGGTGATTAAGGGTTCCAAAATCATGATTGAAGTAGTAGTCAGCATGACCATGCCAAGCACCTTCACCAAAGGACGATTGCTTGCCGCCTCGCGCAGATCATCGATCACATGAGAGCGGGTGGCCTTGCGGTCAAAGTTGGCTTCCTTCGCCCAAATCCAGGCGATAAATGCGGCGATCATCACCACAACGCCGGCGACGAGAAAAGCGTCTCGATTCCCGACCCAATGGCTGACAAAACCGCCTATTAAGGGACCGATAATCGTACCAGTAGCTCCTGCTGTTGACATCACACCTAACGCGTATCCGACCTCTTCTTCGGGTGTATTAGTCGCCACTAGAGCAATCGCCGATGGCACGTAACCTGCCAGCAGTCCCTGGAAAACGCGCACTACCAACAATTCATAAGGATTGTGCACAAAATAAATCACAAAGTATAAAGCGCTTAGACTAAATCCTGATCTAAGCAGCATCGGTTTGCGACCGTATTTATCAGACAGGGAACCCCAATAGGGCGAAATTAACGCTCCTGCAAGAAACGTAATACCGAATGAAAATCCAGACCAGGTTTCCAAATGATCATGCACGCCCAGACTGCTGTTTAAAAAAAGCGGAAGAAATGGGATTACCATGGAATAGGCAGTGCTGCAAAAAAACACCCCTGCCCATAACACAAATAAATTACGCCGCCAGGAATACGTCATGATCATCGCCGCCTTGTTTTATTTCGCGTTCCGAATTAGTTTAAGCCCGTTTGGCCAAATAATCAATCGGCGATTTGGAAAAATGCGGCGGAAAGCTAATGTGACACTCGGAAATCCGCATCAAATTGTTTGCTGAAATAGCCTGCCAAAACGTCATCGAAAATCTGAACGTCCATCTCATGATTTACACCATCGAGTCCGGAATGCGTCCAGTTTGCGCTGCCGATGAAAATTTCTTGCTGATCGATAATGCCAAGTTTCATATGCAGCAGAAAACCTGAAGTGGGATAGGAGCGAACGGGTATGCCAGCGGCGCGCAGAAGCACTACAGCAGTCTGGTTGTATTTCTGACCGGGATCCACAATCACTTCCACCTGCACACCCGCCTTGTGCCGTTCGATTAATGCGTCTAATACGGGTCGACTGGTCAACGTGTACATTTCCACATGGATCGATTGCATGGCAGATTGAAGCGCCTGCACCAAGTGCTGTCCAATCTCACTGTCTTCAAGTGGAGTTACCGTGTCTGACAGACTTGCAGGCTCACCGATTGAAGGCAGTGCTTGCACCTGGTTCGCATTACCATTCCCCGCTGCTGGCTCAGCTCGCTGCCAATCCGCTTGGAAGAACTGCGGCAGTGTGCCGAGATCATCGCCCTGCAAGAGCACATCTGCATCATGGTTTTTATAACTCTGTGCCCCGTGATTCATGCCGCCAATTAAAGCATACTGATCATCAATGATCAGCAGTTTCACGTGGTCAATTGCTCCTGGAATCGGCAGAAATCTCACCTGCAGCCCGTCTTGCACGAGCTGCCTGGCCGTTTGCTGACTTTGGGCTACGCTTGGATCCGTGATGACAAACACTTGGACACCGCGCAGTTTTGCTGCGAGCAGCGCCTTTACTGCCGGTTGGTAGCCTATTTCGTACATTTCACAAAAAATCGAGGTATGAGCAGCCGCTAGTAATTTCTCTGTTTGGGAAAAAATTGAGCTGCCATCTACCAGCGGTACGATCGACAAACCTGCGCTGCTGGCAGCACTCGCGAAACCCTCAGTGGTCCCCTGTCGAACACAGCCTGTACTCACACAAGTCAGCATCAAACTAACAAGCATTAAACTAATGTGTACGCATGTTCTCTTCATCCTATTCCCCGTCCTTACCTGGACAAACCAGCGAAGTATTCAGCGATTATATACCAGGCAAGGGAAATAGTAAATAGGTTTATTGTTTAAGTCCAGCCCACGCCAGCAGCAGCCAGCCGGCGAGAAAACAAACACCGCCCAAAGGTGTAATGGCCCCCAGAATCCGAATGCCAGTCAGGCTTAATACATAAAGACTGCCGGAAAACAGCACAATGCCAACAGTCAGCAGCCAGCCGGACCAAGTTACTACGCCACTTG
>JAQBPP010000194.1 GCA_028287455.1 Bacilli bacterium
GTGCGGTAGGATACGATGATGTGTACATTATTGGTGATTCCTGCTTTATTCTGAACAAAGAAACTAGCAGGCCCTATCCACCAACTGCACAAATAGCCATCCAAATGGGTGAAACGACTGCCGCAAACATTTATGCCTCCATGAAAGGGTTAAAGAAGGACGTATTTGTTCCTCATATGCTCGGTTCCCTGGCTTCTTTAGGGCGCAAAGATGCGATTGGAAAAGTGGGCAATCGACTGAAAACTACCGGTTGGCTGGCCTACCGTTTAAAAGATGCTTCCAAGTATCGCTATCTGACCAAAATTGGCGCAATCTTCCATCGTTAATCATTGAACGTTAACTGTTTCACTTACAGAAGACGCGGCCCCACTAGTGAGTAGGGGCCGCGTCTTTTTGGTCTTCCAGCAAACTGAGCTTCTTCGCCACAAGCGGTGTGGTTCCGCCCTGCAGCAAAACAGTTAACAGAATTGCAATTAATGTAACGGCAAACACCAGCTGCCCCTCAGGAATACCGGTACTCGAAACAATGCCTGCCAACGTGGCCGCGATCACGCCCGTTTCGCGCGTCCAACAGAAAAAGAGGATCTCTTCACGCTGCCATTTGGCTTTGCGATCCGGCAGCAGACTCACGAACACAGTTAGCGGGCGAGCGATGAGCATGAACACAAGCACAACACACAGACTGGCCCAGACATGCTGTTTGATTATACTAAAGTCCATTTGACTGCCAAGCAGCAGAAAAATCAGCATACGCAGCTTCAGCCCGATCGCATCAATAAACTGATGGCCTGCACGTTTTTCTTGCGGCAGAATTGTAAGTCCAAACTTACCGGCATTGCCAACTACAATCCCCGCTGTAAAAACGCTCATAAAACCGCTGGCATGCAATTTCTCCGCCAGTAAATAAGCGCTCAACACAGTGAGCACCACCACCATTGGAGTCACATGCTTCAGCAAGCCCCTGTCTTGCTCAGAAATCAAAAACGCAGCGCAGAATCCAATCAAACCCCCAATTGCGATCCCGAAGACCGCCAGTCTGAGAAGATCAATTAAACTGTTCCCCCAATTAAATGATTGGTGAAGCAGCACAAAAGACAAAATGACAGTAGTGAGAATGGTTCCAGTCGCGTCTGTAAATGCTGATTCCATAATGACAGTTTGTGAAACTTTTGCTCTGATCGGAAAACGTTGAAAGATCGGTACTAGTGAAGCGGGATCTGTGGAAGCCAGAATGGACCCAAGCAGCAGTGCTGCGAGCAAAGGAAGATGAAGGAATGCGACAGCTGCCACAGCTGCAACCAGGGCTGTGACCAACAATCCGACCGTAGACAGCAGCGTCACCGTGGGCCACACCTGTTTTAACAAGTCGATTTCAATCATTAACCCACCGTGAAACAGGATAAAAGCAGCACCAAACAGCAGGATGATCGTATTCGCTGTGGAACCTGCTGACAGCTGCACCCATCCAAGCCCGGCAGGCCCGAGCAGCATGCCCAGCACCAAAAAAAGGACTACATCGGGCACGCGCAGCCAGTCGGCCAGTTTGCCTCCCGCTGTACCCGCCAAAAGCAGGATCAGAATTGAACTTAAAAAATCCTCGGCTAAACCGAGCGAAACTGAATGCATTATAGCCTCCTCTTAAACTGCATCAAATAACTCTTGATCGCAGCTGCTGATCATCACTGTTAACTCCCTCGATAGATCCCGCTCGTAAGGTGCAACAGGTTCTCCTGCAGGATTGGCTAAGACACGAATGACAGGGCGGCTTGGAAAAGAAGCGTGCACATGCGACACAATTCCTCGTTCGCCTGTTGACAGGATCACTGATAGACCAATTGGGTACAAGACGACATACTTCTGAAAACGGTCTACCAAGGATAAGTCAAATTTCCCAACCAGTGCATACGCATATAACATTTCCAGAGCGGTATGTGGAAGTTCAGCCTTCCGATAACTGCGATTCGACACCAATGCATTATAAGTATCACAAATGCCTACAATTCGGCCATATAAATGAATTTCATCATTACGCAGTTGACGGGGGTAGCCTGAGCCGTCGAGCCGTTCATGATGCTGCATTGCGCAGTGCGCTGACATTAACGAAACGTCATCCGTTTTACGCAGCAACTGATAACCAAGCGTGGTGTGGGTTTGCATCGTTTCAAATTCCTGAACAGACAGCCGTCCCGGTTTCATCAAAATTTCTGGTGAAATAAACGTTTTGCCAAGATCGTGCAGCATCGCCCCGACTCCTAAATCAAGGATCTGGGATTGGTTCAATTTCAGCGATATCCCCAGAATCGCCGAGTAAATGCCAACATTAATGGCGTGACTGTATAAATAAATATCCTTGGTATAAATGGATGACATATGTACCAACAAGTTCTGTTTGGATTCCATCTCACTCAGTATACGTTCAAACATGCCCCGAAATTCAGCCAGGTGGGGGGAAGATTTCCTGCCCCATTGGTTGCCAATGTCCCGCATTTTCTTAAATGATTTTTCCAGAACAGAGACAGATTCAATCCAAGTTTCATCAGATATAACATTCTCAACACGAATATCCTCAGTACGCTCGTCTTGAATATAGACAGTTGATATGCCCATCTCACGCAGTTTGCGAATCATGCCTGTAGTCAGTTCTGCATGGACAGATATCAAGATTCCTCCGGTGTTGGTATAAATCGGTTTGGCCAGTTTCACTCCAGCTCGCAATTGTTCAGTCTGAACCAGCAGCATGATGACACTCCCTACTTTCGCTTCATGGTTAGAAATAGTATATCATGACAATTAACAACATTAACAATGAATTATCGTGAATTTTTAAAGAATTTGGAGTGATGGGCTTGTCCCACTTTCTATCCCTATTTAATCATCCAACGGAGGCAATCCGCAACATCTTGCATTCTCCGGCGCATACATCAAGAAGATGGTTCCATCTGGTGGCGGGTTATCTTGTCATTGTACTGTATTTGAACCAGCTGCTGTTCCATACTGGCCCAATTACGATTCGAGCCGTGCTGACTGGGTTTCTGCTCGCTGTCGGCATCGCCTTATCCCTATGGATCAGTCAGTATCTTTGGACATTGCTTGTGCGATTTGGACTGCTGATCGTGGCGTCCAACACCCTGCAGGAGTCAAAGTCAGTACGACGCGAACGATATGCGAAGCTAAAGTCGATGTATCCCTATTTGCTTGCGATTACAACGCTGCCCACTATTTTCACCCTGTTTCTGCCCAGCCTGAATCAGCCTGCTTCCTCAGCACATATGTTTACAGGGTACGCCTTTGATACACTTTTTCTGCTCCTTGCGCTTGCCCTGCAGATCTATCGCTGGGCATGTTCCGTCATGACTGTCAAACTAATTTATCGCGTCAGCACAGCTCAAGCGTTATTTGGCCCTCTGCTAGCGGCATTTATCGTGTGGCTGGCAGCCGCACTGGCAGCCGGCATCGTGGTTGTAGTGCTACGACTTATTTGAAATGAAATCCTTGCTGTTCCAAAAATGCTTTTAAATCGGCCCGAATGCGCAGTGAAAACCTTCTTTTCTGCTCGAGTGACCAGTTCGCGACTGTTTCGCGCCCTCTTTTGCGATAATAGTCTTCCATGATTTCGTCATACAGACGGATCCCTTCATGGATGT
Organism: Bacilli bacterium; assembly: GCA_028287455.1. GTDB lineage: Bacteria > Bacillota > Bacilli > Tumebacillales > JAQBPP01 > JAQBPP01. The sequence continues at coordinate 3,645 of JAQBPP010000194.1, forward strand.
TCTCCACTTCGTATCGGTCATAATGCAGAACACCGGAAACAGGCAGTCTTGGCCGAACACCCGGTGTTTGAGCCGGCACGCCCAGGCACATCCCAAACGCAGGGAATACCAGCTTGGGCAGCTCAAGCAAGGCGGTCACTTCCGCAGGCTGATTTCGAATTCCTCCGATAAAAACCCCGCCAAGGCCCATTGATTCTGCCGCCACAATCGCATTTTGCGCTGCCAGTGCCACATCAATTGTGGCAACGACAAATGGCTCCAGCAGGTCCACCTCCATTTGTCCCCCCTGTACGGTCTCCACCGCATGCTGGTTTCGATAAAGGTCCGCACACCACACCAGGAAGATTCCG
>JAQBPP010000278.1 GCA_028287455.1 Bacilli bacterium
TTAGATGTGATGCTGCTGGACTTGCCGCCGGGAACTGGCGATGTCGCGATGGACGTGCACCATATGCTGCCTAAATCGGTGGAGATCATCATCACCACCCCGCATCCGGGAGCTGCAGAAGTTGCTGCTCGGGCGGGGACAATGGCCATTAAGACCAATCATGAGATTCTCGGTGTGATCGAAAACATGTCGTATTTTGTTTGCAGCCATTGTGCAGAGAAACATTATATTTTTGGAGCGGGTGCAGGCAGGCGCCTCGCGAAAGAATTAGGTACGAACTTGCTTGGAGAAATTCCGCTAAGTGAAGCCACCGCCTCTGGCAGAACCATTTATGCAGCAGATTCTGCGCAGGGCAAAATCTTCGAGGAAATAGCCGAACGAACGGCCAAGGAATTAGGGTTGACAGCATTGGAAAAAAGCCTGACAAATTAACTTTATGAACTTTCTGACTGATCCTTTTTCTTTTGGTCAGACTGCTGATCGCTTGAACCTTGAGATTCATCCTGAGCATCGCTCTTGTTATCCTGACTGCTGGTTTTTGATTTTTTGTCCTGTGATCCACCGTCTTGCTGATCGCTTGATTGCTCATCTGAACTGCCGCTTTGTTGATCCTGGCTTTTGGAACTCTTGTCACCGCCACCGCCCGATTTTGACTGGCTCTTGGATGCATCTTGTCCACCGGAACCAGACGAGGACGCCGTGGGCTGCCCGGAGACACCGGCGCCAGATCGAATGGCCTCTTTGACAGTGTCCATATACATTAACTTGAATTCCGGATTCTGCAGCGAATCCATCATCACCTTCATGATCGCTTGCCTGCACTCGGGCGTTTGCATGAGCGGAATTAACGTTTGCTGGTAAGATGGACTTTTCATCAGTGTGAGCAGCTGAGTTTGGTACTCCGGATCCTTGACAAGTGTTTTCAGCAGATCCTGGTGCTCCTTCTTAGCAGCTTTTACCATTGCGCTGGCGAATTGCGGATCTTTCATCTGCGACTGGATCATATTGTTGCTGGGCCCGCCGCTGGTAATCGCTTTAGTCAGCGCCTGGTTGATATCCTGTTGATTGATGGCCAGCGATTGTTTAAAGGAGGGATCCTGCAAGATATCTTTTAACGCTTGTTTGCCTTGTTGGGAATGCAGAATATCCATCATCATCACTTTTGTATTATTATAATCTGGTCGAGACGAGGCAGACGACGAATCAGATGCGGATGAAGTGTTCGCCTTATCTGCAGTATCTGATGGCCTTGAGGAAGCACTGCCGCAACCCGTCAGTGCAAATGCAAGCGAAATTGCGGAGAACACTGTTAACGCAGTACGGGTACGCATGATCACCACCCCTTTCTTCCGAAGCTAGTAAGAATAGTATGCGTTAGCGACATAAGGGTCATGTTAGGAAACGAAAGGTGATTGCTGACAAATGACATTAAACCGTTTTTGGATCTTATTTTTTTCAACGCTCGCAATCGGTGTGGCAACTGGATTTCTGAATGCGTTGTTTGGTTGGTTTAGGCAATATGATTTGTTTTATGGCGTACAAGTAGGGGGATTTGTGTCTGCAACAGCATTGATGGGCTTCTGGGGTTACCTGATGCTGAATTTTACCATGCACAGCTTCCTTCATCCTCGATTATGGACATGGATTCAACTGCTGATCATCGCGTTTACAGCTTATGATATGGTCTATTTCCGGCATCTGCAGTTTGGCGGTGCGAGTGTGTCCTGGCTGCCGTTTATCGCATATGGTTTGTATCCGCTGCTGTGGGCAGCGCTAGTCGCCGCAATCAAAGTCCAGATCACCAATCGGCGCGCATATATTCCAACGCTGTTTTTCATGTATGTGTTTACGCTGCTGGAATGGTATGTCGCTCTAAAGGCCAATCAGGCAGGCATTACTGAGACGATTGGCATCATCTTAATGGTTTGCAATGCATGGTTGGTATTGATCTTAAGTAAGATATTGGTAAAGCCTAAATCCCAAGCAGCGCACGAACAAAAGGCGAGTAACTTAGGCGAGGTAATCTCACCTTAAGTTACTCTAAGCCCTCACCTGTGTTTTTGTGAGCACGTTTAACTGTTCACTCTTGTTTCGTTTGCACAGAAGCCAGTGACAGCAGTTCGGACACAGTTAGAAATTCGTAACCCTTTGCACGAAGCCCATCGATTACGCGCGGCAGAGCGTCTACCGTTTGCTTGCAGGAGTCGCTCGCATGCATCAGGATAATATCGCCTGGCACGGCACGTCCAACTACGCGGTGAATGATCGTGTCCACACCGGGATTTTTCCAGTCGAGCGAATCGGTTTTCCATTGGATAACTTGATAGCCCATCCCATTTAGAGTTTGCAGTACGCGTGGGTTAAAGTCGCCGTTTGGTGTGCGAATCAAATTGGTTTCCACACCAGTGACTTCTTTTAAAATATCATGGGATTTCTGCACCTGATCGCGAATCCAGGCATCATCATGTTGGGAAAAGTTGTCATGTTTATGTCCGTGAGTTCCGATCTCAAACCCCATGGTCTTGATGCGTTGTGCAATTTCCGGATGCTGCTTGGTCCAGGGGCTGGACAAGAAGAACGTTGCTTTCTTGAGTCCTTTGTCAGCCAGGACATCCAGTACTGGGCCTGGCGTCTTTTCACCCCATGAAATGTCAAACGTCAAAGCAACCACTTTTCTGTCAGTTTTCACCTGATAAATTGCACTTGCACGTGGGGCAGTGGCGGTTGTGGCGGTTGTAGCTGGTTTGGCGTATGCGAATGTATGCGGGAGCAGACAGCTCGTTAGAATGACAGCAAGCATGCATTTGCGCAAAATTTGGGTAGCGATGTCAATCTCCTCCTCATCTATGGGGTAGAAATCAAGATAAGTTTTCCAATGTAGGAGGATTTGTATGCAGAGGGTGATACGATGGAGCAGATTGAACCGGGAGTTTTTAGGATTGTCCGTATTCTTGTTTGTATTAGGTGTTGTACTTGGCTGCACGCTGCATTCGTCTCAGATTGATCATTTAGTGGCAGGTTCAGTGGATAAAATCAGAGGGATTAATCAAATGTATGTTCAGACAGGATCTAAGCCCTGGGTTTTGGCGTTATTGATCCTCGCGAACAATCTGCAGATCGCGTTGTTAACTATTCTGCTGGGAACCCTGCTGGCCATTTTCCCAGTCGTCCTGTTGCTATTGAATGGCCTGTCCATTGGGTACATCGTGACCAAGGTGTCAGTAACGGGAAATACCGCGATCTGGAAGCTGGTGCTCGCTGGCGTTTTGCCGCACGGGATGTTTGAAATTCCAGCCTTTTTACTGGCCGCCGCAATTGGAATGAAACTGGGAGCGAGCTGGATCAGACCGATGAGAGGGAGTAGTCCGTGGCGCAGTTATGTCATGGCTTGGAGAGAGTCATTGCGCGTAATCCCCTTTGTCATCAGCCTGTTTATTATTGCCGCAGCTATCGAGGGATTTATAACTCCTGTGCTAATGAGAATGTGGGGATAACAGGACAGCCAATAAAATAAGGAGGAGTGAGGTAATCATCATTGAGAAGTCACTTTTGCGCGGCGTCCGATTCGCTTGCTCCTCGTGCTTGGCACCTGCTTCGGACAGCTGGTCTGCCGCGTCACGACTTGGCCAGGAGGGAAACAACGAGGGCAATTGATGTTGACGTCGCCACCCGAACAATCCGAAGCTGTTTAAAACAGACACACAAAGCAGCAGTAAACTGATTAGGAACAACGAATTGCTATACTGGCGGGTGAATGAAGACAACTGGGATGGCCGATAACGACACAGTACATAGAGCGCTTCCAAAACAGCCGCGATTGCCGTCTGAAACCCAATCTTACGCCATACCGACAGGCATCTTTGGAAAAAGGAGTTTGGCATTTGGATAGGGCCCACCTTTGAGCATAAATGTGACAGATTACCGCTCTTACTTACAACTCATAAATTGATTCCACGTCATCCGTATCAAAACGAACAATATGATTGTCCCCGTTTTGTATATAACCTACTGCATAATCATCTACCGTTCTACCAACCAACTGAATCGCTGAAATCTGGTACTGATCAATCAATCGTCGCTCAATCTCTCGTTTTTGCTCACGATACTCTACAGTTGGCATAACGAGTTCTAATGCATATAGTTGAGCCCAAGTGAGCAATAAAAGTTCATGATCTTCCATATCATCCCTCTTTTCGCAGGATAGTGCTGGACAAGCGGTGGTAACGTTTGCTTTTTCCGTAACATTTTAGCATTTGGGTGTGACCTAATCAACTGGCCAAAACTGTAAATTCGTTATTGACGGAGTTGGAAAAAGCGAGTACCATATTAATCGTTATAATCCGTTCTGTATACTAGGGATTAACAGTCCGTTTACTCGTGATGGGGAGAGTGTTGAAACATGAATTCAGTCCTGGAGTCAGTACAAGTCGCCCAATTAGCTGAGCAGTATGATAAGGCCACTCCACAGGAAATCTTGGAGTTGGCGTATGCCAAATTTGACAATATCGCGTTCGCCTGCAGCTTCGGTGCTGAGGATGTCGCGCTCGTCGATATGATTGCCAAAGTAAATCCGGGTGCGAAAGTATTCTATCTGGATACAGATGTGCTGTTTCCTGAAACCTACGAAGTTCGCGATCAAATTGCAGCGAAATATAATGTGCAATTGATCAAGTACAGCCCGCTGCTCACATTGAATGAACAAGCTAATCAGCACGGTGAAGCACTTTGGTCGGTGGATCCGGGCAGCTGCTGCGGCATTCGCAAAGTAGAGCCGTTAACACGCGTGCTTTCTTCGCTCGATGCGTGGATTACCGGTATCCGCCGCGATCAGGCCCCGACACGTGCGGGCGCAAAAGTGGTTGAAGAGGACGCCAAATTTAATTTGATCAAATTTAATCCATTGGCCGCCTGGACCAATAAACAAGTTTGGGATTATATTTTAGCCAATCAAGTACCTTATAATGTGCTGCATGACCAAGGGTATCCCAGCATCGGCTGCATCCACTGCACACGTGCAGTAGCCGCTGGAGAAGATGCACGCGCCGGCAGATGGGCAGGATTTGAAAAAACAGAATGCGGCTTGCATCAATAAAGGCTGCAACCGAACCTGTCTGGAGGAATTGGAAACAATGGATGGACTGATTACGCCTCACGGAGGCACGCTAATTGACCGCATACTAACCGGTACGCAGCGGCAAGCAGAGCTGACACGAGCCGAATCTCTGCCGAAGCTGGTCCTGGATAATTTCTCGCTCTCTGATTTGGAATTGATCGGAACGGGTGCTTTTTCACCCAATCAAGGGTTTATGAAACAGGTGGACTATGAGTCAGTTCTGCAGCACATGCGTTTAGACAATGGCTTCGTTTGGACGATTCCGTTGGTACTGCCTGTGACGGAAGATGATGCGGACAAATTGACGATTGGGCAGGGTGCTGCTTTAGTCGGTACTGACAATGTGATCTATGGAACGATTGCGATCAGCGAGATCTATCGCCCGGATAAAATGGTCGAGGCAGAGCAAGTTTACCGCACCACTGACCTCGAACATCCAGGCGTGGCGAAAATGTTCAGCCGTCCTTCGATTTACGTAGCTGGGGATGTTTGGGTGCTGAATCGGAAACAGCCGACTGAGTTCTCTGAGTACTACCTGGATCCGATCGAAACGCGCGAAGTGTTCCGCAGCAAAGGCTGGCGGACAGTGGTTGGGTTCCAAACGCGCAATCCAGTACACCGTGCGCATGAGTATATTCAAAAGTGTGCCCTGGAAACGGTAGATGCCTTGTTCTTAAACCCGCTCGTGGGCGAAACGAAATCAGATGATATTCCGGCTGATGTGCGGATGCGCTCCTACCAGGTCTTATTGGACAACTACTATCCAGAGGACCGGGTGAAACTGGCAGTGTTCCCGGCCGCCATGCGGTATGCGGGTCCGCGTGAAGCAGTATTTCATGCGATGGTGAGAAAAAACTTCGGTTGTACACATTTTATCGTTGGCCGCGACCATGCAGGTGTAGGCAGCTACTACGGCACATACGATGCACAGCAAATCTTCAGCAACTTCACACAGGAGGAGCTTGGGATTACGCTGCTCTTCTTCGAACATAGTTTCTACTGCAAGGCTTGTGGGAATATGGCTTCTCCGAAAACCTGCCCGCATGGGTCCGAGGCACATTTAACACTGTCCGGTACCAAGGTGCGCGAGAAATTGCGCGCAGGCGAAATGCTGCCAGAAGAGTTCACCAGGCCTAAAGTCGCCGAAGTGTTGATTGAAGGCTTGAGAAGTCTTTAACAAGAAGATCTGCCGCGAGCACACAAGGTATTATCGCGCTCGCAGTAGATCTTCTTTTTTTGGTTACAATAGCAAAAGCAGGCAGGAGTTGCAGGTGAGCTTTTCGAAAAAGTATGCGATTCACGGAAACTTTTCTGCTCGTTGTGCGTATTACCTTGCAGGAGCCGAAATCGGAGGCTTACTTGTCGATGGATTTTCTCGAGTCACAAATCGTCCGGCGTGTGCAGAGCGGAGATCGACTGGCTTTTGCTGAACTTGTGGAATTATATAAAAACCGTCTGTTTAACCTGGCCCATCGAATGCTTGGCAACAAACAGGATGCGGAAGACGTCCTGCAGGATACTTTCCTGCGGGCTTATGCCAACCTCGCATCTTACAACGATCATCATAAGTTCTCCACCTGGATTTACCGAATCGCCACTAATGCGTGTATCGACCGACTTCGCAAACGTAAGGCGGATGTTTCATTGGACGCGGAGCAAGAGGATGCGGAAGGCACCGACCTGTATTCCCGCATTGCGTCGCTTGGCTTAACACCTGAAGAAGAAGCGCTTCATTCAGAAACAGCGTCTGAACTCGAGCAGGCCATTGAGCGGTTGCCCGCCTCTTATCGTTCAGTAATTCTATTAAAGTATGTGCATGACTTGTCCTTACAGGAAATCGCGGATATTCTTCAGCTGCCGGTGTCCACGATTAAAACACGCATCCACCGTGGACGAGAGGCGCTGCGGGCGAGCCTTCAGCAAGCGAAGCGGGTGACTTCTCCAGGCAGCCATTAAATTAGCAGAAACGGAGGTGTACAAAATGGAATGCTCTGACATCAAGGCCTCGATGCATGACTTTCTGGATGATGACGTCGAGGTGCCAGTTAGGATTGCGATGGAAGAGCACATCCGCCATTGTATACCTTGCAGACAGCATTTTACTGAATTGGTGCAGGTAGTAAGACGCCTGGACACCATGGAATGGGTCAAAGGCCCAACCGATTTCACTGCGCAGGTACTTGACCGTTTGCCCGCTCCAGCTGTTAGGATTGCACCGGCAAAGGACTGGCGTTACCCGCTCATGAGGGGTATCGGGATTGCCGCATCGGTTGTGATGTGTATTGGCTTCGGTTTGTGGTGGGCAGCGCCGCACGAATTCCTCGTGTCAGCATCCAATTCACAGGCACTTGTGATTTCAAAAGGTGAGGTACAGGTTCCTAAGGGTCAAGTCTACAAGGGCGATTTGATCATTCAAAACGGGGATGCACTCATCGACGGCACTGTGGATGGCAGCGTTACCACACTCGGCGGACATATCTACGAGGAGGCTGGCGCAGATATTACGGGGGATCGGCAGGAAGTGGTACAGGCCTATCAATGGTTTAACTATTATTTCAATAAAATGGGCGCGCTGCTCCAGAACCTGTTTCCCGCAAGCCAGGCCAAGTGAAGATGAAGTAAAAATGTCTGCTGCAAGCACAATTTAGATTGTATTTTTTTAACGGAATATGAGAGGATATGGGAAGCGGGTGTAGAATTTCTACAAAATAACTGTTTCTTTGTTTTACTGTACGGTTGAATAGCGCGAAATAGGTGGTTCTATGCAAAGTATATGGGGTCCCGTCAGCCAGTTTGGTTTGATGGATGCCTTAGATATAGTAATCGTTACGCTAGTTTTCTATAAATTGCTGCAGGTTATTCGGGGAACCCGCGCCGTACAGTTGCTAAAAGGGATTTTCGTCATTCTAATCCTGACTGGCATCTCCAATTTGTTCGATCTGCGCGCACTCAAATGGCTGCTCGATAAAACGCTCACCATCGGGTTATTTGCCATTCCGGTGGTGTTTCAGCCTGAACTGAGACGGGCGCTGGAGTCGCTCGGCCGCGGCCAGTTTTTTGGCCGCACGATGCTGCTGCGCTTCGATCGCACAGAGGATGAACGACAGGCGGTCACTGAAATCAGCAAGGCGTGCTCGATTCTCTCCAAAAACAAGATCGGGGCTTTGCTGGTCATCGAGCGGGAAACTGGGCTGAGCGAATATATTGAATCCGGAATTTCGATCGAAGGCATCGTGAGTCAGGAGCTGCTGACGAACATCTTTATCCCGAACACGCCGCTGCATGATGGCGCAGTGTTGATCCGCAAAAACCGGGTGGTGGCGGCCGGCTGTTTTTTACCTTTATCTGATAACCCCATTCTGGATAAATC
>JAQBPP010000279.1 GCA_028287455.1 Bacilli bacterium
GACTGCAAAACCAATCAAAGCTAAACTGATTATCTGTAGTACTGTCACTTTTGCACCTCAGTCCTATGTTCAATAACTTTACCTGATTTCTATTGTAAATTCTATGGATAATCCTTGGTAATGGACAAATTCATCAATTTGTCACCCACATTTAACGAAGACTTGTTATTAGCGTCAGATTCCCCGGCAAACAGGCAGAATCGGAAATAAAATAAAAGACCAGATTTTTGTCGCTGAGTACAAATCTGGTCATTCGCATCAAAACGTACAAATCCTGGTCTTTAGAACTTAATTGGCGGCCTCGTGGGTTTGCTCTGAATTGTTTTCCAGCTCGATTAACTGACGAGCTCGTTCCATAATCGCAAGCAGACTGCGAGGATCTTCTCCTAATCCGGTTGATCCTGCGTTTTGTTGGGAGCGGAGACGCTCATTATCCAGAGTCAATTCATGCAAAAGGTGCTGCAATTCAAACACTTGCTGTTCCAAACTGCGGTTTCGTTCCTGCAACTCAAAATAGGAGCGTTCATGCTGCTTCAAAGCACGGACCACTCCATCAATCGAAGGATCCTCCAATTCAGCCGCCCACAATCTCCGACGAGGAAAGTGAGATTTCCCTTGCAGTTTTTCCTTCTTCTCCAATTTTGCACGCTTGATTTCGTTTTCGAAGTGTCGTCGCACTACACCGTTCCAACGGTATCCGCAAGCAGCAGGGGTGCGTCCCAATACATTTGCGGTCTCGACAAATGCATTTAGCTGCGTGCTGCCCTCTCGGATATGACGAAGAGTGATTTCAGCCAGTTTTGAATCATCTTCAGGAGTCCATGCATCGGATCGTGTAGTCCAACGTTCTATGGTTTCCATCTTTTTTTATCGCCTCCAATTTCATATACTATTTGTATTGCCATCAGATGGGAGATTCATACATTATGGAAATCAAACGTTCTGCGTCACACAACCTAATTGCAATTGATCTCGATGGGACAACCTTGACTAGCGATAAACGCATTTCTCCAAGAACGAAATCAGCACTGATCAGGGCCATTGACCTAGGTCATAAAGTGGTGATCGCGACAGGGAGATCTCCTCGTGACAGCATCTTATATTGGAAAGAGTTGAATCTCACAACTCCTATTGTGAACTTTAACGGTGTGCTGGTGCATCATTTTGATGCACCTGGGCATTTACTAGAACATCAGCCAATTGCTGGAGAAATAGCGCGAGCGATTCTGCAGGATGCCAAAGAATTTGGCCTTATCAATGCGGTGATAGAATATGTGGATGACTACTATTTGCTCAACGAAGATCCGCTGTTGATGCAGTTTGGTGCCGGTAAGGATCCCGTCTGCGTAGGAGGTATCGAGCATCAAAATTGGCAGGCGGCGTCTACGTTGCTCCTGCAGGCTGATATACAGTGGGTACTCGGATTGCTTTCGCATATCCAGAGTGGTTATGCACAGTTTGTATCTGCGAGGGCCTGGAGCAATCCAGCGAATATCATTGAAATCACTCGTAAGGATGTCAGCAAAGCAACTGGACTTGCGCGAGTGGCCGCTCTTTATAATATGGATCGTCAGCAAGTAATCGCGTTTGGAGACGCTCCGAATGACCTCGAAATGATTCAGTGGGCTGGCTATGGCGTAGCGATGGGCAATGCCTGTGAAGAAGTGAAGCAAGTGGCTGATCAGATTACTGCTACAAATGATTGCGATGGTATTGCAATGCTGCTGGATGATTTATTCAGGAGAAGGCTGGGCTGATTTCACGCCGGACTCTGTTTGCAAATTGGCCCGGATTGCAGTAACATTCGGGCAGGCCACCTCCTAAGCATGGGCAGGTGGTTTTTTCAGATACAGCCTTATCCCTTCTGAAAAAGGAACAGGATCGAGATCTAAAGTGCGATAGAAGTCACTGGGGTCGCAGGTGCTGCCTTCCAGAAGCATAAGTAATTGTGCAGTAGTCAGCGGAAAGGAAGGGAACTGTTCGCCAATTTTGGCGACCGGCTTCATCAGAGGAATCGGTATGTGCAGTTTGCGCACTTTTTTCTTCCCAATGGCTTCTCCAATAATATCTAACATACGATTATAGGTATAGGCCCTTGGCCCTCCCACTTCATACACTTGATGAATGGTGGAATCATTCGTTAAACTACGTACAAATCCATCCGCAATATTTTGCAAGCCGACCGGCTGAAGCTTGTAGAGCCCATTGCCCGGAACAGGGGCGAAAGGCGCCTTTTGGATGAGGCCGGCCAACATATTCACAAATTCGTCTTTGGGCCCGAAGATAATAGACGGCTTGAACAGAGTCCAGTCCAGCCCGGAAGCTTTCACTAAATCGTCTGCACGGCCTTTGGTGTCATGGTAACGGGAGGGTGCCCCGGCCCGAGCACCTAATGCGCTCATGTGGATAAAACGATTCACTCCTGCTGAGGTGGCTGCGGCTAGCATGTTGCGCGTTCCTTCTACATGGATGGTTTCAAAAGAGATCCCGGATTTTGGCTGATCCCGGATGATGCCGACCAGATGGATCACCGCGCCACAGCCTGTCAGCTGCGTTTGCCAATCCTCCTGCTTGGTTAAGTTGCCATACACGAGGTTGACCCGGTCACTTGGGAAGACAGGGAGTTTTTTCTCAGAGCCAGGACGGATTAAACAGGTAACTTCATGGTGGGAGCGAATTAAATGTGTCAGTACGCTTGAGCCGACAAATCCTGACGCGCCAGTTAGAAATACTCGCATTGTCGAAAACCTCTTTTCACATTGAGTTCAAGCAGCTTTCTCATCCGCATCCATGACATTTGGCAAATACAAACTTAGTATAATTATATCAAAATTATACTTCATTCTGGAGGTCTATATTCGATGGATCGAATAGCGCTTATTACCTATCACGCGCCTCCCCTATTATCCGCAGAGTCCATTCTCGTAGGCAAGGCTGTTCATCGCCTGGCGGATCTGATGAAAATTGATTTGATTACAGCGCGGGATGACCCTGATTTCCGCGAAGATGAAGCGTTGGAGCGATTGATCAGCCACCCGAATATCACCCGATTTTCTTACCCGGTGCATCGGCCTTCCAACAAAATTATTCGGCGTATGATGGATCGAAGCAGCAGCAAACTGGGTCGTGAAATCCACCAAAGTTGGATGAAACTTGTGCTGAGCAAGCACGATTGGAACCGTGAATATCAGTTGATCTATTCCAGAAGCCAGCCTGGAGCCAGCCACCTTGTGGCACTTGAAGTCAAGTATCGGTTGGAGATCCCATGGGTGGCGAGTTTTAGCGACCCCTGGGCTTATAATCCTTACCATCTGGGCAATACGAATGTCAGGCGGCAAGAGAAAACAGTCGTGCAAGGCGCAGATGCGCTGATTTTCCCAACTGCAGAAATTCTGAAATTAATGACGACTCATTATGAGCACTTAAAATTGGAAGAGAAGGCGCATATCATCCCACATTGTTTCGACGCTGAACTTTATCCTGAGCAGACAGATCGCACAGCGGGTGGCAGAACTGATGACAAATTAATCAAGATCGCTTATATTGGTGATTTTTATGGCCTTCGTTCGCCAAAACCGCTATGTGATGCACTGCTTGAGATTGAACATCGCGCGCCGGAAATTGCACAAACGATTTGTTTGCAGATCGTAGGGAATGTAGAATCGAAATTCACACCCCTGCTTCAGCAGTTTCGCGGCGCGTGGAGTGGTCAGTTAGATCTGGTCGGGCAAGTGCCTTATTTACAAAGCTTGGATTATATGAGCAGCGCGGCTATCTTGGTGCTGGTCGATGCTCCTGGCACCGTGAATCTGTTTCTCCCATCGAAGTTGATCGATTATTTTGGCGCCAAACGGCCGATCGTCGGAATTACGCCACTGGCAGGGACAACGGCGAACTTGCTGCAGGACTATCAACATCAGGTAAAAGCACCCGAAGACGTGATGGGAATTACGGATGCTTTGCTGCAAGTGGTAGCCAACTACAGTGAGGAGCAGCGGCGAGTAGAAGGATTGGATTACGACAGGTTCACTGCACGAGAAATTGCTGACAATCTTCATGAACTATTTACTCAGTTGATCCAGCACTAACATACACTACCAGTCAATTGGACATGAAAGAAGGATTTCATTCGTGAGTTTTCAAGGTTTTGACAGCAGTGATTTCTCCTTGTTTGACATACCCGGATTAGACGATCGAATGCAGCGCTTGAAGCAAACCCTGCGTCCCAAGCTGACAGAAATAGGGGAGCAACTAGTTCCCTATCTAAGCGAGCTCCTGCAAATGCCCATGCACTACCATGTGGCGATGCATGCCCGCCGGACAACAAACCCGCCAACTGACAGTTGGGTGGCGTGGTCCCACAATCCGCGCGGCTATAAAATGTTTCCGCATTTTCAGGTTGGCGCTTGGTCCACTCATGTTTTTATTCAGTGGGGCATCATCTATGAATCGCCGCAAAAAGCTGTGTTTGGAGAAAAAGTAAAAGCTGATCCCGCCAGACTGTTAGAAATGGTTCCGGCGCATTTTCGCTGGTATCCCGATCATACGAGTAGTAATGGCATGGAAACTGCCGAACTTACGAAAACTGACTTAATTGCTCTTGCTGAGCGATTGATGCATGTAAAAAAGGGAGAGCTCATGGTAGGGGTGGAAGTGCCGCAGAGCCAGGCACTGAACCTGTCGGGTGCTGACTTTTTACAACTGGCGCGTGAAACGTTTGCTCATTTGGCGCCATTGCACAAAGCAGCTTTATCCTAAATCGTGCGAAATCTACTCAAAAGTCAGTCTGCAATCATCAAAAGTCCAACACTTACGGATATGGGGAGATCGGCATTGAAATTACATTTTCTTGTCACGCACGATGTACATAGCCAGTTGGATTCGTATTTGAATGCCGGTGTTCTCATTCACCAGTTAAGGTCAGAGTGGGAAGCGGCTGGGGATCAAGTGTTGGTCATCGATCTCGGCGATCATATGGATCGGGTTCATCCTGTGACAGAAGGTACGCTTGGACTTGCAAACGCTCATTTGCTCGGTAAAGTAGGTTATGATCTGTGGACGTTTGGCAACAACGAAGGGTTAACGATCCCTACAAAAATATGGCCCCGGTTAGCAGAAGCAATGGGATCAAAACCGCTGATCAGCAACATGTCCTGGCTGCACCGAGATGCGGAGAATCAATTTGAGTTTGATCGACAGCGGATCATAGACATCTGCGGCAAGCGGATTGGATTTCTCGGCATCACCGCGAACTTCAATGAATATTACAATCTTATCGGCGTCCATTTGCAGGAGCCGCTGGAAACCGTTCGGGCAGGTGCGGCTGCTTTGCTCGCGGACGGGTGTGATCTGGTCATTGTGCTTTCCCACTGCGGATTGACGATGGACCGCAGCTTGGCGCAAAGCCTGCCGGGATTAGATGTCATTTTCGGTTCTCATTCGCATAATGTCGTACAACAAGGTGAATGGGTAAATGATACCTTGATTTGCCAAGGCGGGAAATTTGCCCGATACATCGTACATACAGCTTTGGAAATTGACTTATTGGCTAAAGGAGCACCCAGACAAGCTGCCACCCGGTGCAACCTGCTTGAAGTGCCTGCTGAACAGGATTTTCCGTCAGGCAGCAGTAAATTTCGCAGTGAACTGTTCAAAGTCTATCAGCAGTGGCAAGCTCTTGCGGCTGAAGCGTTAGGACAAGTCATGGGCAGGATTGAGACCCCGTATCCTCATCAGGTGACATCGCCTTCGTCACTCGTGCAGTGGGTGACTCATCAAATGCGCGCAGAAGAGCAAGTGGACGTCGTCATCTTGAATCAAGGCCTGTTAAATGCGGGCTTAACTCAGCTAGACGTTACAGCGGGTGATCTTCATGCGGCATGCACAGCTCCGATTAATATGGTAACTGTACGAATACCTGGCAAAGGTCTCAGGCAGCTGTATGCTGCGCGGGCAAATCCGGATATTGTGTATCGCCGTGGAATTGGTTTCGGATTTCGCGGAGAGGAGATCGGGTTGTTAGTTCTAGACGGGATTGAGGAGCTGGACGGTAACGTTTTAGTCAATGGAGAGGCACTGTGCGATGACAAACAGTACGCTGCATTGATCGCCGACTATCTGTTGTTTTCCAGAGTGTTTCCTGGCACTGAAGCTTGTGTGAAAGTCGCCATTGATACTCTATTTTTAAGAGAACGCATGGCGACATGGCTAAATCCTACAAAATTGTGACCGAGGCAAGCTCAGATTACTTTGCACTATGACCGTCAAGAATGGATACAGGAGTTCCACAGAACATACAGCCATCTTCTGTACCCAACATTTTTGTCATGCGGTGACAGCTTGGGCACTCGACCTGTGGGATGCGGATCGAGATGACGCCTAATCGGAAGTACATTACAACGCTAATCAAACAACAGATAAGTCCAATCAAAAACAGGGTGCCCGTCATATTGGGGTGAGGTTGATTGCCCGGAAATATTAATCTGATCAGCATAAACCCAAAAATCATTACGATGAACCCGAAAAAAATCAATCCAAGCGCCAAGTTGCGCAATCGATTTAATTTCATGATATCCCCCTTGCTGCTCCAGCCTTATCTTCCTCTTATCGTACCGTAAAACTTCAGGAGTGTACAACAGATTGGGGGAATACAGATTGAAACCTTACACTGGATCCAAGGTTCTGCTGGCTGTGCTTGCAGTCAGTCTCATTATGAACGTGTTTGTGATCGGGACAGGCGTATATCTGTACCTGAAAGTTAGTACTCCCCATCGTGTACAGACCAGTCCCGCACCTGCCCTGCAGGCCAGTTATCCGATTGAAACTGTCTTGCCGATTTCAGCGGTGAATCAGATTGTCCAGCAATCTCTCCAAACTGCGCCGACAATGGGTACTTCCTCTGCTCATTTATCTGGCGTTTCCTTCCAATTTGGAGGTGCGCAGTTAATCACGAATGTGCAGGTCTTCTTATTTGGAAGAACCATGAATCTGCAAGTGATGTCCAGGCCGCAAGTGTTAAATGGTGACGTTCGTTTGGACATGACCTCCGCACAAGTGTCCGGCTTTCCTTTGCCGCTAACCTCTCTGTTTTCCATTTTAGGGTCCATTGGGTTTCCTCCCTGGATGAGGGTTGATCAACAGCAGCAGCAAGTTTGGCTCCATTTCACAGGCCATCGATTTGGGAATTTCAGCATTTATGTTCGTGAAATCGACCCGGGTAAGGATCGGATCCGTGCAGGTCTCTCCCTGTAAACGCAGACATTAAATTCCATGGCAAAGGGCATCCTACCCCTACGAACTTGTTCGGGAAGGGGTACAAGCCATGTCGATTTGGAGTGGGATATCCCGCTTACTGACAGTGAATGATACCGTGATGGACGAAGACTTCAGTTTGGGCTATCGGGACACGAATGAAGAGCAGGCGCAGGGTGCAGATGCGCAGGACAATGAAAGCACTGACAAGCCTCGCATTCATGGATCCGATCCATTGCCGAGTTCCCTTGAAGACATCAAACAGGGTTTGGAAAGGCTGTTTCATCTGCCGGCCAACAAAGACATCGTCTTTCGGGAAATCTGGACCAATACGGAACAAACGGCCAAGGGATTAGTCGTTTTTGTGGATGGCATGGCAGACAGGATGGTGATTAATTCCCATATTCTGGAGCCGCTCATGTATTTCGCCAGCACGTCGAAAGTTGGTTCTGCTTCTACTGATATCGATACAGTACATCAGCGGCTTGTGCCAGGAAATCAGGTTGCAAAAGTTACTTGCTGGAAGGATCTTACAGCCGGCATCTTGGCTGGCGCATCAGCAGTATTGATTGATGGGAATGCGGCAGGACTGATTGTGGAGACCAGGGGCTGGGAGCACCGACCGGTCAGCGTGGCACAAACGGAACCGGTCATCCAGGGCCCGCATAATGCATTTACGGAAAGTCTGCGTTCCAACACGGGGCTAGTTCGTGCACAAATCCGCAGCAAGGATTTAGTGACTGAAATGATGTCGCTTGGGCAGATTTCCCGAACAGATGTGGCATTGATGTATGTACATGGAGTGGCAAACCCGAAACTGGTTGCAGAAGCCAGAAGACGCATAACATCGATCAAAATCGACTTTATTCAGGATACGGGAGTGCTTGAACAATTGATTGAGGACGGCCCTTTTTCCTTGATTCCGAAGCTCCTGGGGACAGAACGGCCGGACCGGGTTTCCGCGAAGCTCATGGAAGGACACATCGCCATCTTCCTGGGCAACAGTCCGTTTGTGCTGATTGCTCCGGTGTTGTTCTGGCTTTTGATTCAGACTCCAGAGGATTTTTTCCTGAAGTTTCCTTTTGGCGGAATCACCAGGATGATTCGTGTGTTTAGCATGCTGCTGGCCATGTTGTTGCCTGCTTTGTATATCGCAGTTACCAATTTTCACCCAGAAATGATTCCCAGCGACTTCCTGTTTACCATTGCGGCGAGTCGCGAGAGAGTCCCGTTTCCCCTTGTAGTCGAAGTGCTGTTAATGGAATTTTCCATTGAGTTGATTCGGGAAGCAGGAATTCGGATTCCGTCAGTAATCGGTCCAACAATCGGTATTGTGGGAGCATTGATTCTGGGGCAGGCTGCAGTGTCTGCAGGCATCGTGTCCCCAATCCTGGTCATTACCGTGGCAGTAACCGCTCTGGCGTCTTTTACGCTGCCAAACTACAATTTTGGGTTTGCAGTCCGCGCAGTACGATTCTTGTTTATCGTCGCCGC
>JAQBPP010000291.1 GCA_028287455.1 Bacilli bacterium
TGGCAAACACTTCCATAAAGGGGACCATACAGAACTTGACCGTTAGATGAATCTACCACAAAAATACTATGTGAGTTGAACCCTTCTCTTGATACATATACAATCCTATCGTCGTCAATCCAGGAAGCCTCTACCGCGTTGTGTCTTCCTGCTTTGACATTGATCAACTTCGTCTGGTTCGACAAGTCACGATCACACACCCACAGTTCGGAGTCAAGCACACCCGTGTGATTGTCAAAGTTGAGCATTTTCACATAACAAATGCGTGTTCCGCTTTTGCTCTCAGGAGAAGTGCCATTAATACTAAATTTTGAGGAAATATCATCATCGTTTATGGGTACAAGGGTAAATTGGCCGTTTGTTCCGCGATTACTGATGGGCTTAATCATGTCTATTTATCCTTTCTTATCAATTTTAACTGTTCAACAGCTTCTTCCAAACAATCTTGTCCGACTAGAAAATCGAACACGGTGTAACGAGCGCGCAATTCGTGCGCATGCAGCAAAGTTTCCCTCAGAATGTCGTTCGACACCTCAATAAACCCTGTTTCATGAGGAATTCCGATCTTCTCCAGTGCCTGCCTGACCGATCCAAAGCAGGCTAGTTCAGGTTCCAGATTCCTGAGAATGAATGGCATATTGATTTCTTCCTGGTTCCATAGCTTCGAATGTTCCTGAAGCCAATTGACTTTGTTCCGTTGTTCATTAAGAACAGTTGTTGATCCCTCCGCATAGCGGTTTACAATTTCGGTTTCCCAGTTTAAGTCAGCCAAAAAAGTTCGAGGATTTTTTAAACCGGTTATCCGTTGAAAAAAACCATAGACATCCATCATCCAATGCGTTGCATAACCTACCTGAATACCATGAGAAGAATGATTCCGCCTGTTGATGAATGCAAGAAAATCCCAATAGTGTGAACAATGATGCTCACTGCCGCTGGCAGGACGAGAGTTTTCCATCATGGCCATCGCGATTCCAGAATTAATTAAGCCCGCAAATAAATGACTAATTGCTTGGGGTTGTCGGTTCCGAATATCTTCAACATGTTCGATGCAGTAGTTTAATGACTGCCAAACCAGTTGATAGGCCTCTTCACACAAATATTCCTGGTACAAAACATGGGACAACTTCCAATCCATCAGAGAAATGAGTTTCCCAATCAAGTCCCCAAACCCGGATTGAATCAGCTCCCAAGGTGCTTCCGCGAGAACCCGGGAATCTGCAAAAATCGCCAACGGTGCATGTGCCTGCAGAGTCGTTTTCACTCCATTAAACTGCAGAGCTGCCACGGTGGACGCATACCCATCCATCGACGGAGCGGTTGCAACCACTAGATAAGGGATCGATTCAGCGTATGTTGCGTAACGAACGATATCATTGATCACGCCGCTGCCAACTGCAAGGACAGCGTCGATTTCACCTGTTTCGATCGCTTCGCGAATCGACTCGATCGCTTCCTGATCAGGATACAGGTCATGAGTTGAACTGAATACATGGCTTTTTAAAGAAACTCCACAATTTATCAGCCGATTGGCTAACTCCTTTCCATACACCCGGTAAGAATTCGAATCTGCTGCTAACAGCAGATTCCTCCAGGGCGAATGAGTAATAAATTCAGCTATGTCGTTAGCAACCGTTTCGTTTACTTCCACTTGTTCGATAGTTACCGTGTGTTCTTGGCCGCAAGTACAACTAAAACGTCTTTTTAGATAGTCAAAAGGGACATCCATGATCGATTGACTCCTTAGCGCATTTTCCAGGCTGCTTCATTCCAGCGCAGTTCATTACGCAGCTGATGAATTGAGCTCTTTTGGTTAATAATTACAAACTCTAAACCGGCCATCTCAGCCCAATCTGCCAACTGTTCCGAAGTTACATGGTAGGAGAAGCAGGTGTGATGAGCGCCTCCAGCAAGGATCCAGGCCTCAGCTGATTCACTAAGCGACGGCTTTGGCTTCCAAAGCACGCGTGCTACCGGGAGTTTTGGCATTTCTTTGTCCGACCTAACTGCAGTCACTTCGTTCACAACCATGCGGAAACGATTTCCCAGATCGATGATGGAAGCGTTTAATGCGTCTCCCGCCTGACCGTCAAACACCATGCGTGCAGGATCAGCTTTGCCGCCGATCGAGAGCGGGTGTACTTCAATTTTCGGCCTTGTCGCAGCAATTGTCGGGCAAACCTCCAGCATGTGAGCGCCCAGTACCAACTCGTTTCCTGGTTCAAAATGATACGTATAATCTTCCATAAAAGAGGTTCCACGTCCATCAGCCATCCTCTTCATGATGCGAACGAGTGCTGCAGTCTTCCAGTCTCCTTCCCCGCCAAAGCCATATCCGGCTTCCATCAGACGCTGCACTGCAAGTCCCGGCAATTGTTTCATGCCATGCAGGTCCTCAAAAGTGGTGGTGAAAGCTGTGAAGCCCCCTTCTTCCAGAAACGCTTTTAAACCGAGTTCGATGCGCGCTTGTTCTTCAATTGACTCCCTTGCTGTTCCCGAAAGATAATCGTTTCTTACTTCATATTGATCCGTATATTCATTGAAAAGCTGCTTGACTTCTGCATCTGACACTTCTTTGATGCGTTTGACCAAATCGCCAACCCCAAACCCGTTGACTGACCAGCCCAATTGGATCTGAGCGGCCACTTTATCCCCTTCTGTTACTGCCACTTCCCGCATATTGTCGCCAAATCGGGCTACCTTCAGGTGACGTCCTTCTGTATAGGCCATCGCCGTTTTCATCCAGTCACGGGTACGCTGAAGCAACACGGTTTCTTGCCAATGTCCCGCAATTATTTTACGTGCGATGCCCATACGCGCTCCGATAAACCCAAATTCTCGATCCCCATGTGCAGACTGGTTGGTGTTCATGAAATCCATATCAAGGTGATCCCATGGAATGTCCCGATTAAATTGGGTATGTAGATGCAGCAAGGGTTTTTGCAGAGCTGATAACCCCGCTATCCACATCTTTGCCGGAGAGAAAGTGTGCATCCAGGTGATCACACCTGCACAATCCGGATCGGCATTCGCTGCCATACAGAGATTATGGATTTCCTCAGAAGTGGTTACGACAGACTTGAACTGAATGTCGCCAGGCAGGTTAGGATCTTGATCAAATGCACGCGCGATTGTACGAGAGTGTTCTGCTACTTCAAGTAATGTTTCAGGTCCATACAAATGCTGACTGCCAGTTACAAACCAAAATGTATAGCACTTCATTGACAGCATATATTCGTTCCTCCTTAAGCACCAGTTTGTCTGATTTGCGCTTTCAACGACTTGATCCGTTTCATCACATCATTAGTGCCGCGGCCAAAATAATCATGCAGCTCAGTATACTCGTGATAGAGTTTGTTATAGATTTCCACGTTCCGTTGAAGTGGTTTCACTGTTTCCGGCCTAACTCTCGACATGGCTTTTGCAGCATCCACGATTGTCGCGTATCCACCCTTGTCTTGCCCTGCTGCTACAGCTGCAAACATGGCCGCTCCTACAGCAGGAGTCTGTTTGGAAGCCGCAATGGTTATTTCCCGATTGGTAACGTCCGCGTAAATCTGCATCAGCAAGCGATTTTTTTGCGGCAGGCCTCCGCATGCATATAAGGAATCCACGTTGATTCCATTGTGGTGAAAGGACTCAATGATTTTGCGAGTACCAAAAGCTGTTGCTTCCAGCAGCGCCCGATAGATTTCAGCTGGCTTTGAATGCAGAGTGAGCCCAACGATGACTCCAGTCAGGTCGGTATCGACCAGTACTGACCGATTTCCATTCCACCAATCCAAAGCAACTAAACCACTTTCACCTGGCTTTAACTCAGTTGCGTTAGACTCAAGCCATTCATGAACTGACACCCCTAGCTGTTCAGCTTCCACTTTCACATAAGCAGGCACAGCTTCCTCCACATACCAAGCAAAAATATCTCCGACTGCTGACTGACCCGCTTCATAGCCAAAATACCCTGGAATAATGCCGTCCTCGACTACACCACACATTCCTTCGATTGACCGCTCTTCGTTTCCAAGCAGCATATGACAGATGGAGGTACCCATCACCATTACCATTTTCCCAGGAGTGACTACC
>JAQBPP010000293.1 GCA_028287455.1 Bacilli bacterium
GATTGCAGTGACAACACCGATTAGCCTCAACATATACTAAATGACAAAGATTCAAGCATTTGGAGTGACAACTAATGAATCCTTTTTCCAAGCAAAACCCATTGGATTCCCTCCTGCAAATCAGGCAAATGGGTGAGCAACTGCGGACGATGTTTGGCGATGATTTTATGTCCAAATTTTTGTCAGGCAGTCCCCAAGGTTTCCCGGTTCATCCGGTGAACCCTTATTTTACTGGCAACAACGGGGGTGAATCCTCCGGCAACACGAATCCGGGAAATGCAAGTGATCAGTCGACTTGGGACTGGAACGCGTTGTCCAGCGGAAACCTGTGGCCTGCTTTTTCCCAATTTGGCGCGGGCGCCTCTGTATTTCCTAAAGTAGATTTGTACCAATCTTCAGCAGAAATAAGTGTCGTGGTCGAAATGCCAGGTCTGGTAAACCCGAAAGATATTACAATCATTGCGGAAGCGCGGCAGCTGGAGATCAGCGGCCAAATCATTTCCGCATACCAGGCGATCAGACGTGACCAATTCACTCTGGCGGAGCGAAATCACGGTACATTCGAACGAACTGTGCCGCTGCCTGTTCCGGTCAGAACCCGCGGCGTTGTTGCATTTTATGCACAAGGGCTGATAGAAATCAATTTGCCAAAAGCGACAGGCGGAGTTAAACCTGGCATCAGACGAGAAATTCCGATTCAAATCGCGAAGAGGTGACTAAGGTGAGAATTCAGGGCAGTGTAGTGCGCATTGCAGCCATTTCAAAGTCAGTACCGGTTTGGTCAGCGCGCGCCGAGTGCCGCTACCAGCAGCTCGAGAAGCGTTTGGCTCTATTGGACCAAAAGATGGAACAAGAACTTCGCGCTTCCCAGCAGCAAGCTGCAGATGAAGCTCGCTACGACTTTTATGAACGGACGTGGGCTGCAGTCGACGCCCGCGCCCGTGTTGCAGAACGAGCCCGGGAACACGATGAGGAAATCCAGGAAGCAAAAGAGCGTGAGGCGCATTTGCGGGAGGATTCAAACGGAGGCGGAGGTACATGAAGCTACATATCACCCGCCGTTATCGCAAGCAATGGCTGGATCGGCCGCACAGTCTATTCGTACCGCCGGTAGAGGTATCGTACCAGATTTCTACCTTTGTAATCGGCACTGTAACCAACGCGAGCTGCATGCAAATAGGCGTTTCCGGTCCAAACAATTTGCCCAGGATGTTCGCAAACAAGCTATCCCGTGCATACAAATAAAAGTACAATATTTCACTACTCGCTTGTAAGTTCAAAACGGTAAAGGGGGATGGAATATGGACATCGTAAGCCGGCTAAGCGCTTTTCGGACGCAAGAGCAGTCGCTTGCTTGGCAGGGAACCTTCCTGGATTACATTGAAATTGTTCGGAGGAAACCCAGAGTCGCCTGTTCTGCCCACTCCCGTATTTATAACATGATTGCCTCTTACGGAATCACAACACGGGAGGACGGCTCGAAGATGTACCATTTTTTTGACAATGAAATCTTCGGGCTGGATGATGCGATTGAACGCTTGGTCGAAGAATATTTTCATTCGGCTGCCAGACGTCTGGATGTGCGCAAACGAATCCTGCTTTTGATGGGACCGGTTTCCGGCGGGAAATCCACGCTGGTCACCATAATCAAACGGGGGCTCGAAGTGTATACGCGCACAGAGGAAGGAGCGCTTTATGCGATTGCGGGCTGCCCTATGCATGAAGAACCCCTGCATCTGTTACCGTATGAATTGCGAGCGGATCTGGAGTCTGAGCTGCACGTTAAGATTGAAGGCAATCTCTGCCCTCACTGCCGGATGCGCATAGCCAATGAATTTGACGGACGGATTGAAAAAGTACCAGTTGAGCGAATCGTTTTCTCCGAAGATGAGCGCGTGGGAATTGGGACATTTTCACCATCTGATCCGAAATCGCAAGATATTGCCGATTTAACAGGGTCGATTGATTTCTCCACCATCTCGGAGTTTGGTTCGGAATCCGACCCCAGGGCTTACCGATTTGATGGTGAATTAAACAAAGCGAATCGCGGAATCATGGAATTTCAGGAAATGCTGAAATGTGATGAAAAATTCCTCTGGCATCTTTTGTCGCTTACTCAGGAGGGGAATTTTAAAGCAGGCCGGTTTGCATTGATTTCGGCTGATGAAATGATTATTGCTCATACAAATGAAACGGAATATAGAAACTTTATCGGGAACAAGAAAAACGAGGCGCTCCAGTCGAGGATGATCGTCATGCCGATCCCCTACAACCTACGCGTCTCTGAAGAAGTGAAGATTTACGGGAAGCTGGTCAAGCAAAGCGACCTGCAGGATATCCACATTGCGCCGCATGCGCTGCGTACTGCTTCGATCTTCTCCATTTTAACCAGGCTGCGTGAATCGAAAAAACAAGGTGTGGACCTGGTCAAGAAGATGAACATGTATGATGGGCAATCGGTGGAAGGGTTTAAGGAGAAGGATCTCAAGGAACTGCGAATGGAATATCAGGATGAGGGCATGTCCGGTGTAGATCCGCGTTATGTGATCAACCGTATTTCCAGCGCCCTGATTCGTCGGGATACGCCTTGCATCAACGCCTTGGATGTATTGCGAGCCATTAAGGAAGGCCTTGATCAACACGCCTCGATTGGCAAAGAGGAGCGGGAGAAACTGCTCAACTTTATTGCCACCGCACGGCGAGAATACGATGAAGCGGCGAAAAGGGAAGTGCAAAAAGCATTCGTTTACAGCTATGAAGAATCGGCCAAAACGCTCTTGGAAAATTATCTCGACAACGTCGAAGCGTATTGCAGCTGGCAGAAGCTGAAAGATCCCATCACAGGTGAAGATGTGGATCCGGATGAGAAACTGATGCGCTCCATTGAGGAACAAATCGGCATCTCTGAAAATGCGAAAAAAGCGTTCCGTGAAGAGATTCTCATTCGCATATCCACTTATGCGCGCAAAGGGAAGAAGTTTGAATACAACTCCCATGAGCGGTTGCGTGAGGCAATCGAGAAAAAGTTGTTTGTCGATCTGAAGGACGTCGTCAAAATTACAACTTCGACCAAGACGCCGGATGCGACACATTTAAAGAAAATCAATGAGGTCACCGCACGGTTGATTGACGAACATGGCTACTGCGTGCACTGTGCAAATGAGTTATTGCGATATATCGGCAGTTTGCTGAATCGATAAATTGAGTGGATGCATGTTAGGGTAAACCGGTCTATGGATGTATGCATAGGCCGGTTGTTTTCAGGCTCATCAGTTGAAAGCTGACAAAGAGGGGGCAGGAAACATGTCAGAATCTCTAAGATTCTCTCTTTCCAAAGAAGATTGGTCCCTGCATCGTAAAGGCTATCAAGACCAGGTTCGACATCAGGAGAAGGTACGGGACGCCATTCGCAAGAACCTAAGCGACTTGGTAAGTGAAGAAAGCATTATCTTGTCCGATGGCAAACAGATTATCAAAGTCCCCATTCGTTCGTTGGACGAGTATCGTTTCCGTTATAACTTTAACAAACAGCCCCATGTCGGACAGGGCGATGGAGATACGCAGGTGGGTGACGTGCTCGGCCGAGACCGGGATCCGGGTGCGCAAGGTCCAGGTCAAGGCGATGGAGCGGGTGATGTGGCGGGTGTCGATTATTACGAAGCAGAAGTTTCTGTGGACGAATTGCAAGACATCCTGTTTAAGGATCTGGAGCTGCCGAATTTGCAGCGCAAAGAAAATACAGAAGTGGTCACCCCCGATATTCATTTCAACGACATCCGTAAAAAGGGACTGCAATCCAATATTGATAAAAAGCGCACCATTTTAGAAACGCTAAAACGAAATGCCCGGGATGGTTCTCCAGGCATTCATCGGATTTCTCCAGAAGATTTACGTTATAAAACCTGGGAAGAAATTAAGGTTCCTCATTCCAACGCTGTCGTGCTGGCTATGATGGATACTTCTGGTTCAATGGGTCAATTTGAGAAGTACATGGCTCGAACGTTCTACTTCTGGATGGTTCGTTTTCTGCGCACCAAATACGAACATGTCGATATTCAATTTATTGCTCATCATACAGAAGCCAAAGTGGTCACGGAAGAAGAGTTTTTCACCAAAGGAGAGTCTGGAGGTACGATTTGTTCCTCTGCCTATATAACAGCACTCGATCTGATCAATAAGCGATATTCACCAGAGAAATACAACATTTATCCTGTGCATTTTTCCGATGGAGACAATCTGACATCAGACAATGAGAAATGCGTGAAACTGGTCCAGGAGTTCATGCAGATTTGCAATATATTTGGATACGGCGAAGTCAATCAGTATAACCACCTATGATGTATACGATTATTATTGGTATCGTAGCTGAATGTCTAACTCAAACATATCTGTTCGAGTCCAGCCTTTGTCCCTCGTATAAACGACTTTTTCAATAACCTTACGCAGCAAGTAATTCTTTTCCTCCACATTTTCCGCTTCTCTATACACATCCAATACGCGCGTTATATCTGTAATCATCGTTTCCCGCTTATCCTTCGTTGACGTCAGTGCGTCCAATTCCGCCCTAGACGTAGTAATCTCTGCTTGAATTCGTTCGATACGTGAGGTTAGCGTCTTCTCACGGTCCAGAAACGTATCCACATCGTAAATGCCACGCTCTAGGAAATCATGCAGTTTGTCCTTTTGCGTAGTAACTTCAGCTAACTCCTTCACTAGCGTCTCCACACGTGTATTTAGAACGTCCAAGAACGGATTGGTTGGTAACTCCTGTTCGGCAGACATTTCCTGGTCCAAGATCATACGATCAAGATATTCACCCAACGCCTCAAGCAATTTCTGCTCAACTAGTTCGAACCGTGCGCCTCTAGTCTCACAGTTATGCATTGTACATAACAAACTATTAAACGGGCGGTTATACGTTTTCTGGAAGCGCATCGAACGTCCACATTTCGAACAGTATACTAAC
>JAQBPP010000300.1 GCA_028287455.1 Bacilli bacterium
ATCGGGAATCCATACGTATCATAAAGCCGGAATGCATCGGAACCGGGTATTTGGGCGCCGCCGGACTGTTTAACCTCCAGAATCACTTTTGCAAGTAACGCCTCGCCATCGTGCAATGTGGAGGAAAAACGTTCTTCTTCAGCACGAACTACCCGTTCAATAAACGCCTGCTTTTGCACTACCTCCGGATAATATGAACCCATGATTTCCCCTACAATGCCTACCAAATCCGATAAAAATGGCTGTTCAATCCCCAGTACGCGTCCATACCGAACGGCTCGCCGCAAGAGCCGCCTGATGACATAACCACGCCCCTCATTAGAAGGCAATGCACCGTCACCGACTGAAAAAACTACGGTACGGACATGGTCAGCAATCACTTTCATGGCGACGTCATCCTGGCTGTTCTGATGATAGGGACGGCCGGACAGTTGAACAATTCTTTGAATAATCGGTTGAAACAAATCAGTGTCAAAGTTGGTTTCCACTTTTTGGACAACAAGCGCCATGCGCTCAAGTCCCATGCCTGTATCAATATTCTTTTTTGGCAGCGGGGTATAAGTTCCGTCTGCGTTGTGGTTGAATTGTGAGAAAACGAGATTCCAGACCTCCAGATACCGGTCACAGTCACAGCCTGCTTGACAGGACTCTTCGTGACATCCTGATTTTTCCGTATCATAGAAGATTTCCGAACAGGGTCCGCATGGACCTTCCCCGATATCCCAGAAGTTGTCTTCCAGACGAATAATCCGACCCTCCGGAATGCCAATTTCCTGGTTCCAAATGGCAAACGCCTCATCATCTTCCGGATGAATCGTTACCGACAACCGTGCCTGGTCAAATCCAATCACTTCCGTGAGAAATTCATACGCCCAATGAATCGCTTCCCGTTTGAAATAATCGCCGATCGAGAAATTGCCCATCATCTCAAAAAAAGTTTGGTGGCGGGCAGTTTTGCCGACATTTTCAATGTCATTGGTGCGAATGCATTTTTGTGCATTGGTCAAACGCGGGTTGTTCGGAATTTCGGTGCCATCAAAAAACTTCTTTAGCGGCGCCATTCCCGCATTGATCCACAACAAAGTGGGGTCATTATGGGGAACCAGACTTGCTGAAGGCACAATGTCGTGTCCTTTGGACGCAAAAAAGGTGACAAATTTTTCGCGAATATCTGCAGCTTTCATGGTTGTGAAATCTCCTTTGGCCTTCGGAATGTAAAAAAAGCCTTCATCCCCACATAAGGACGAACGCTCCAGTTAGTGGTACCACCCTACTTCATCAGGAAAATTCAGATTATTAATCTCCCCTGATCTCAACGGTCAGATAACGGCGACGCACCGGCGATAGTTCCCACACTCAGACGGTAGCTTCCAGCGAGAATCAGCTTGTAAGTTTCCTCTCAGTCAACGAGAAACCCTCCCTGTACCCTGCACTCTGCTGTACTTGTCGTCTTCAACGTTTTGATTTTTCAGTTATAATCACAATCCGTTACTTCGTAAGTATAAATGAAGGCGGTAAACCCTGTCAATGTGATACAGGTCGCCGCCAAATCACTGCCAGGTGCAGACAATACACGCGACATATTAATCTAGTAACGCTCATAGAGTTAAGAGAAAGGAGGCGCAATCTACATTGTCCAAGTCAACTTACCCTGCTGCCAAACCGAGGCTGACCCAAAAAATTATCGCACTCTGTATCTCCTTGGCTCTCGCGCCCACGCTGACTGTCCATGCGCAGGATGCTGCGAATACCCCAACTCTTGCAGCAAAAAGCGCCGTCGTTTTCGATGCCACAGATCAAGCCTGGATCACCCTGGATCACCCGGATGATCAATTATATCCGGCCAGTTTAACGAAGATGCTCACCGCCATCCTGCTGGTGGAAACCAAGCAGCCCGGCGATGTGCTGACGGCAAGCTCCGCAGCTGCCGGACAGGAACCCTCAAACATCTCGCTGCATGCAGGAGAGAAGTTGACCGCGCAAGACTGTCTGTACGCGATGATGCTGCAGTCGGCCAACGATGTGGCTTACATGGCAGCTGAAAATGTCGGCGGTTCCATCCCCAAGTTCGCAATTCTGATGAACGACAGGGCCAAGGCCATCGGTATGACCCATTCCCACTTTGTCACCCCAAACGGTTTGCACGATGAAAATCACTATTCCACCGCGCGGGACATGGCCCTGCTCATGCAGGAGGCCTTGAAGCATCCGGAAATCGCCGCTGCTTTGAAGACCAAGTCATACAAGCTGCACCGCTCCTATGAACCCTCTGTGATGACCAATCAAAATGAGATGCTGTCCGATCCAGACAGCTTGGGCGGTAAGTCCGGGTTTACCGATCAGGCAGGCAGTTGTCTCATTGAAGCGGCGAATAAAAAAGGGCACGAACTCATTGCAGTCAATCTAAAGGATCCGACCAAAAAGGATATGTATGCCGACAGTGCCGCATTGCTGTCAAATGCCTATGACCAGTTTCAACCGTTCAACAAAAGTGCCGCAGATCCTGTAAAAACCTGGATCTCGCCATTAGGAATCCACTATGAATTCAGACTGGCCCAGTCCTACACGTCGCAGGCCGACCTGCGTTCAGAGGATGTAAGCACCAAAATCACTTTGAATCAGGCGCCCGCATTGATATTGCCCGGTGCACAAGCTGGAACGCTCCACCTGTACAACAAGGACAAAGAGATCGCCGCGATCCCCCTTATTGCAGCCATCCTTCCATCTAGTGAGCAGGCGTCGTCTCCCTTGGCCTCCGCCTGTGCAATCACCTTTCTGCTTGCGCTGCTCCTAGCATACAATTATCTGCTTGCACTTGGCGAGCAGAAGAAAACCCCCGCTGTAGTAGGATCCATGCGCACTACCCGGGAAAAGGTGTCACAATCCATGCCGAACTAAAACCCCGCGAGGGGTTTTTCAGGCTGTGGAAAACTTACAGTTTAGTTTTTCTTTTATTTTCTGGTTGTTTAATCCAGTATCTGATACCCTTGCCAGCATGGGGCTCATCATTAAACCTTGGGATAATATGAAAATGTGCATGATCAATATGCTGATTTGACACTTTTCCCACGTTCCAACCCAGGAGATACCCATCAGGTGAATGTTTGTTGTCTAATAGTAACTTTACTTGTTGCATGATGTCATATGTAGCGGTCCACTCTTCTGTCGAAAGTTGGAATACATTCTCTTTATGTGCTTTCGGAACGATGAGTCCACACCCCTCTAAAACCTCTTGTTCACTTTCTTTCTGAATAAAAATACAGTATTCGTTCTCAAAGTAAATTCGTTGCTCTGGATCTTCCTGTACATAACAAAAAGGACATTTGGTCATCTGAATCCCCCTATGATTCAATAATATACGCCAATATGCCAATAACCGCATGATTAAGATTTTAAAAATGGCGACCTCAATTTCAACAAAAAAAGACCAAGAGAAAAGTTCGACAGGAGAAACGGCTTTCGCCGCGACTTTTGCGCGCAACCGGAGCAAGAAAGCCGTTTCTGCTGTTGAACTGATTTCTTAGCCTTATTTCCTTGAATTTTGAGAACAGCATTTTTAAAAATCAATCAACCCAATACTGATCTGCAACGCTTCATTCACTCGACCCATCAGTTCATCATCTAAATGAGTAATTTTATCAGTTAATCTTTGTTTATCGATAGTACGAATTTGCTCGAGCAGGATGACAGAATCCCGATCGAGACCATAAGTTTCAGCATCAATTTCAACGTGGGTCGGAAGCTTAGCCTTCTGGATCTGAGCAGTGATGGCGGCAACAATTACAGTTGGACTAAACCGATTTCCAATATCGTTTTGGATAATTAGAACGGGTCGAAATCCCCCTTGTTCTGAACCGACCACCGGAGAAAGGTCAGCAAAAAACACATCCCCACGTTTTACATGCACAGTCTACACCCCTTTGACAAGGCGTCCTAGAACATGATCTGCATCCTCTTCCGCTGAGAAAGCCTCAGATGATAACTGGAGATTAATGTTCCCCATTTCCACATAACCACGCTGCATGGTTTCGCGAATGAATCTTTTTCTCCGTTCACTGATGTACAGTTTCACAGCCTGACGGATAAATTCGCTACGATTCATACGATCATTTTGCACGATCCCATCCACTTCCTGTAACAAATGATTTGGAACACTCACCATAATCCGCTTGGTGCCTGACACCAGAGACACACCTCCAGTTAAAAACAAGCCATACAAATCATTGGTATTATATCCATTTAACCTAAGTATGTCAAAGGGGACACTTGTTCATTCTACCATTTTCGAATCTCCTTGACATGTCCTTTTTCCATGTAAAGTCTCGGCACCCTGCGACCTAATGAGCACAGTACTTCATAGGAGATCGTCCCGATGTGATCCGCGATCTCATCCACTGAAACAAACTCGGATGCTTGCTGCCCATAAAGCACTACTTCATCCCCGACTGCCACGTCTGGCACGCTTGATACATTCACCATCAGCTGGTCCATACAAATCGCACCCACAATGGGCACACGAACCCCTCTCACCAGCACGTGCCCCTTCCCTGATAACAACCGGGAATAACCATCAGCATATCCAATCGGCACTGTAGCAATTCGTTCACCTTCCTGGGTCGTGTATCTGGATCCATACGAAATTTTCGACCCGGAAGAATGTGTCTGCAAGTAAACGATTTGACTGGATAAACGCATTACCTGCTGCAAAGGCACGATCGATTGTAAATGAGTCGCGGGGTATACGCCATAAAGTGATATCCCAATACGAACTAAAGAAGAATGCATGTAAGGATGCTGCAGTCCCGCGCCGCTATTGGCAATGTGCTGATAAGGAATGTGCACTCCTGAACTCGACAGCTGCTGACATAACTGCATCCACTTTTGGTATTGTTCATGGGCATACTCATAATTCGGATCTTCTGCGGTTGCCAAATGGGTAAAAACCCCTTCCACATCCAGCCCAGACACCGCAAAAGCGCGTCTAATAAATCGATATGCATGATCCAGGTCACGAATGCCAATACGACCCATTCCAGTATCAACTTTAATATGAATTTTTGCTGTCTTCTTAAGCTGAATTGCCGCATCTGACAAAGCCTGCAGGATATCCTCTGTAAATACAGTCTGCGTTAATCCATAACCTACGATGTCCTGCGCATAGGCCGGTGACGAATAGCCAAGCACCAGGATTGGGGCGGAGATCCCGCCTTCTCTTAGTTCGACTCCCTCATCAATGGAAGAAACTCCAAGATAGGCGGCTCCTGCCTCGATCGCAGCTGCGGCCATCGGAATCGCGCCATGCCCGTATGCATTCGCCTTGACTACTGCCAGTATTTTCTTATCTAAGCCAAGATGTGTTTGCAAGTGATGAATGTTTGTTGTGAATTTATCCAGATCAATTTCTGCCCAGGTAGGCCGATAGAACTCCATACCATACCCTTCCCCTTCTGTCATACATGTGGTTAAGGGTAACATACGATTGTTGTCTGTATCTAGTTATTTTTTAAAAAGACTATCACTGATTGATCATGGATTCTGCAATTTGCCATAGGGTATCAAATGGGAGTTTGGCATATAGGGTATATTCTGTACCATGATCGATCCATTGCAGCAATGTCCCTGCATCTGAAGTGGAAGACACCGCCGGTACGCCAAACAAATCATAAATCTTCCCGTTCGGATCAACAGATGTAGTGACGTTCCTGGCAGTATTTTCCTCAATGGTCATTGTGCCTGAACTGGTCTGGTATTGCAGCAAGAAGCCGTCTGCTCCTTTGGTTTGAGCCTGTTTGCTAACACCAGCCGGCAAGAATTTCGGTTCTACCGGTTGATCCTGCCCGGGTTGAACAGCTGCCGGAATGTCGACTCCGCTGCCTGTTAACACAGATTGAGTTTGAAATACATTGTCTTGGAAGGTCACACCAGTCTTAAATAACGTATACTCCACCCGGACAACTATTTTGCCATCTTTATCCATATACTCGAGCTTTTTAGGCAGCAATGTTTTGCTGTCGAGTGCCACAAGCTGCCTGACCACCCATGGACTTACTTGCGTATTTGGAAACTGCAGGGATAACGTACCATCTTTGTTTGATACATAACGGACGTCTTTCGCTTTCAGAACATGGTCTAACATTAGGTGATAAAGATACGGCTGGCCCTGGCTTTCAATCCATTCCCCTTGAAATCTGAACGTTTTTTTATTTTGCGGGCTGACTACAAATAATCCTCCCTGATTGCGAATCACAATTTGATTCACCTGATGATTCGCATTTGATAAAGTTATACGATACGCTGTAGGCGATTGAAACATAGTCTCAATGTAATAGGTCTGAATGGTGGTTGAACTCGTATAGATCGTCATCTGCGCAGTTGACTGGTAACTTGGCAGGCTTTGGCGGACTTTTTGCAAGTCCTTCATCACGCTTTCCTGACTTCTGATTCCACACCCCACAATTAAGAAGACAAAGACAAAGCATACACAACCCCAAGTGAGTAATCGCCTCACGAAGTCCACTCCCCGCCATTTATTTCGACACTTTGCTTGTGGAACATGTCGTTTCCCGGGAAATACTCGCGAAATCACGCATCCTGCATAATTTCCCGCGGCCAGTCTGTCCACACATATCGATACATGTGTATTCGATTCCGCTCGAAATATGTAGCCAAGCTATAAGAAAAAATGGTTCTTCCTTACTCGCTCAGTTGCAGGCAAAGTCGCTCGTAAGGAAGAACCATTTTTCTCGTTTTCTGATGGTACAAAAACAACCGGCCTGTCGTGGGAATTTCCCACGACAGGCCGGTTGTTTTTGACAGATACTAATTATACGTGCAGAAGTTTCGAGTTGCTATCACCGCCGTTGGGTAAGTGCTCTGGATAACCGGACGTACCATGTTCAGAAATATCCAGACCGATGATCTCTTCCTCCCGGGGCACACGAAGCCCAACTGTGATTTTTATTAAATACATAACAATAAAGGAAGCAATAAACACGTAAGCAAAAGTAGCCGCTACTCCATAGAATTGCACCCATAATTGATGCAGTCCACCGCCATAGAAAAGTCCAGGAGCGCCAGTACCGACGAAGCTCACCAGGTCAGGAGCCGCAAACAGTCCGCACGAAAGCGTCCCCCAAATACCAGCAACTCCATGAACGGAGAAGGCGCCAATTGGATCATCCACACGAAATACACGATCAAACAACTGTACAGAGAAGACCATTACGATCCCTGCCACCGCGCCGATTACAACAGCCGCCCAGGGATGAACAAAAGCGCAGCTAGCAGTAATGGCAACCAAAGCTGCCAATACACCATTTAACATCATCGAAATATCCGGTTTCCCCATGACAAACCATGCGGTGACTAAAGCACCAATGGCTCCTGCTGCAGCCGCAAGGTTGGTGGTATAAGCGACATAAGCGAAGAAGCTCTTATCCAGTCCAAGCGTTGAACCTGGATTAAATCCGAACCAGCCAAACCATAAGATGATGACACCTAGTACTGAATAGACGGTATTATGCCCTAAAATCGTATTGGAAGATCCATCCTTGTTATACTTCCCAATCCTCGGTCCCAGCAGCATCGCTCCTGCCAGAGCTGCAGTTCCACCGACCAAGTGAACAACTGTCGAACCGGCGAAATCCTGCATGCCAGCAGATGTTAACCACCCTCCACCCCATACCCAGTGACCAATAACCGGATAGATGAGCGCAGAGAACACGATGCCAAACAGGAAGTAAACGGCTAACTTGGCTCGTTCTGCAAGCCCCCCCCACATAATTGCCAGAGAAACACCGGCAAATACGACCTCGAACAAATATTTCGCGCCCAGCGGAACATCAGAAGCTTTAAGGGAGGCGAACACTGTATTTGCCTGGTCTTCTGTTACTTGCATAAACCATCCTGCAGTGCCCATGAAACTATTGCCCGTTCCAAAGGCAATAGC